>JAAZGO010000019.1 GCA_012511175.1 Fastidiosipila sp.
CACGCTTTCGCGCCTCAGCGTCAGTTGTCAGCCAGAAAGTCGCCTTCGCCACCGGTGTTCCTCCTGATCTCTGCGCATTTTACCGCTCCACCAGGAATTCCACTTTCCCCTCTGATACTCAAGTCCCGCAGTTTCAGATGACCTGTCAAAGTTAAGCCTTGATCTTTCACATCTGACTTGCAAGACCGCCTGCGCGCCCTTTACACCCAGTAAATCCGGATAACGCTTGCCACCTACGTATTACCGCGGCTGCTGGCACGTAGTTAGCCGTGGCTTGTTCTGGAGGTACCGTCATCTTCGTCCCTCCCCAAAGAAGTTTACAACCCGAAGGCCTTCGTCCTTCACGCGGCGTCGCTGGGTCAGGGTTGCCCCCATTGCCCAAAATTCCCCACTGCTGCCTCCCGTAGGAGTCTGGGCCGTGTCTCAGTCCCAATGTGGCCGTTCGACCTCTCAGTCCGGCTACCGATCGCAGGCTTGGTAGGCCTTTACCCCACCAACTACCTAATCGGACGCGAGCCCATCTTCTGCCGGATTGCTCCTTTCATACCCACAAGATGCCTTGTGGATACAACATGCGGTATTAGCCATGGTTTCCCACAGTTATTCCCCAGCAAAAGGCAGGTTACTCACGTGTTACTCACCCGTCCGCCACTCGAGTCAAATCACTTCCGTCCGAAGACTTCCGTCAAATGACCCCCGTTCGACTTGCATGTGTTAAGCACGCCGCCAGCGTTCATCCTGAGCCAGGATCAAACTCTCATGTATAAATGAGAGCCCTTTGGCTCTTTATTACTTCACTGTCCGCTAAACCTCAATTCAAAATCAAGGTCCCGTCTTTTTCGCACTGTTCAATTTTCAAGGTCCAACCGCACCTTCCTCCCGAAAGGCGCCTTGCTAGAATAACAGCCATTCACAACCTTGTCAACCGCTGTTACACCCAACAATCTCAGGAAACAAAATCAACTGCAGCGAGCTTGAAATGCCCACTGGCACTGCACTTTGGCTCAGCATTCGAGCAAATTTCCATTTCGCTCTTTTGCTTTCCGCCAGGCTTTCCCGACCCATATTATATCACAGGCGGTCCGGGCGTACCAGTTCGATTGGCAAAAATAGATTCCCGGACCCTGCTCAATCCCCTGCCCTTATGGTATTCTCTTTAAGGTAATTACAGGCTGACCGGCCGCACATGACCGCTGCCGGGACGCAAGTTATGGGAAGGAGCATGTGCTTTGAACAAGATTCTAGCGCGTGAGCAGCTTAACAGCGAAACAGTCCTGATGGACATTGAGGCCCCGCTGATTGCTCGCAAGGCGCTGCCGGGGCAATTCATTATATTCAGAGTCGATGAGGAGGGCGAGCGTGTGCCTCTCACCATCGCGGGAACAGATCCGGAAAGCGGCTCTGTCCGAATCATCTTCCAAATGGTGGGGAAATCCACCATACGCCTGGGTGACAAACAAGTCGGCGACACGCTGGCCAGCTTCGTCGGTCCGCTCGGCAAGCCTTCAGAGCTTGATGAATACGCCGGCAAGCGGGTCGCGGTCATCGGAGGCGGACTTGGCATGGCCATCGCTTATCCGCAGGCTGCCTACCTGCATCAAATCGGGGCCCAAATCGATGTGATCGCCGGTTTCCGAACCCGGGACCTGATCATCCTTGAGAAGGAAATGAAAGCCGTTTCCGATCGCTTCCACCTGATCACGGATGACGGATCCAGTGGCCGCAAAGGTTTTGTGACGCATGTGCTGGAGGACCTGATCAAGGAGGGCGCTCATTTTGACCTGGTCCTGGCCATCGGTCCCCTGGTCATGATGCGGGCAGTTGCCAATCTGACCCGATCCCACGGAATCAAGACCATTGTCAGCATGAATACCATCATGGTCGATGGCACCGGCATGTGCGGCTGCTGCAGGTTGACTGTAGATGGCCAGGTGAAATTTGCCTGCGTCGACGGGCCTGACTTTGACGGCCATCAAGTTGATTTTGACGAATCGATCCGCAGGTCCAGGGCCTACCTGGAACAGGAAGCCTTCGACCGTGAAGAAGAACTGAAGCTTCACCGCTGCCGTTTGACCGGGGAGGTGCGCCATGGCTAAGTACAAGCCGAACATGAAACCCGAAAAAACTGAAATGCCTGAGCAGGATCCGGATGTCCGCAACCGCAATTATGACGAAGTGGCCCTGGGCTACACGGCTGAGATGGCCATGGAGGAGGCGACACGCTGCCTGCAGTGCAAGCACAAGCCCTGCATCGGCGGCTGCCCCGTCAACGTTCAGATACCGGATTTCATCAATCGTATTGTCAGCGGCGATTTCGAAGGCGCCTACCAGACCATCATTGAGACCAACAGCCTGCCCGCTGTCTGCGGCCGTGTCTGTCCGCAGGAAAGCCAGTGCGAACTGGTTTGCGTCAGGGGCATCAAGGGTGAACCGGTGGGGATTGGACGCCTGGAGCGCTTTGCCGCCGATTGGCATTTCGAGCACGTTGGCGAAGCGCCCGTAAAACCGGAATCAAACGGCCGCAAAGTAGCCATCATCGGTTCAGGCCCCGCAGGCCTGGCCTGTGCCGGCGATCTGGCCAGGCTGGGCTACCAGGTGACCATCTTCGAATCCCTGCATGTGGCCGGCGGCGTGCTCATGTACGGTATCCCTGAGTTCCGTCTGCCCAAAAGCCTGGTTCAGACTGAAATCCAGCAGCTGAAAGAACTGGGTGTCAAAATTGAGTGCGACATGGTCATCGGCAAGGTTCTGACCCTGGACGAACTGCTCGGCAAAGAGGGTTTTGAGGCGGTTTTCATCGGAACGGGGGCGGGACTTCCGGGTTTCATGAATATCCCGGGTGAAAACCTCAACCAGGTCTACTCGGCCAACGAGTTTTTGACCCGTGTCAATCTGATGCAGGCCTGGCGCTGGCCCGATTCAGCGACCCCCATCAACATCGGCAAGCGGGTTGCCGTGATCGGGGGCGGCAATGTCGCCATGGATGCCGCCCGTTCCTCCCTCAGGCTGGGAGCCGACAAGGTCTACATCATCTACCGCCGTTCCGAAGAGGAACTGCCGGCCAGGCATGAAGAAGTTGAGCACGCCAAGGAAGAGGGCATTGAATTCCGTCTACTGGCCAACCCCGTTGAGATCCTGGGCAATGAAGAAGGCTGGGTCACAGGCATCCGCTGCATCAGGATGGAGCTGGGCGAACCCGACGATTCCGGCCGCAGGCGGCCGGTACCCATCCCGGATTCCGAATTCAACATCGATCTGGATACGGTCATCGTCGCCATCGGGCAATCACCCAACCCTCTCTTGCGCGATACGACTCCCGACCTTCAATGCAAACCCTGGGGCGGCGTCGTCGTTGATGAAGAAACACTGGCCACTTCCAAGGAAGGGGTCTGGGCAGGCGGCGACGCAGTCACGGGCGCTGCCACGGTCATCCTGGCCATGGGCGCGGGCAAGACGGCGGCCGAGTCGATTGATCGCTACATCAAATCCAAGGCTTGAAGAAGAGAATAAAGTGCAGGCAAAAAGCACCGCTCAAAGGCTAGGCCAATTAGGGATTCTTTTTACAAGAGAATTTTTAACCGGAATTCTTCAGGTGGAGCTAAACAGAAGACCACACCGAAGGACAAACCTTTTGTGTGGTCTTCTGTTTTACACTGAAATTGATTGAATAATTACTTCGTCAATCTGATTCCTCTAACCGGCTATCTCGGCCTTATTCTACTCTTGATTCTCTATTTCCGCTTGTATTTCATCTACAATGCACTGCTGCTCTGGAAGTGAAATTCCCGGAATAAGAAACTCTTGTATAACAATAGGTGCTGTCAAGGCTTTTTTTTATATTAAGGCATCAATTTCTCTGTATATTGCTTCCCGGCCTACTCGTCTATCATCAAGGTAAAACTCACCGGTACACAAGAGCCAGATTATTTTGTCAATTTTATATGCTGTGGCACCCATATCCTCGCCGCTTGATTTTACAGTTTCGGCCCATGAGAACATCATCATGAGTATGTCTTTATCCTTGAACTTCTCATCGGATTTCAGATACTTGACAACTCTACTGATGTGGACATCCGGTTTTGCAAGCCATGTGCAGCCACACTCTTTCAGCCAATCGCAAGTTAGCGGAAAACCGAGACCGTGTATTTGATTCGAAATTGTGTAGATCTCTTTGAGTTCTTGATCTGTCAGTGCTGAAACGGCCACAAGATCTTTTATTATCCTCTCGCCATTACCATAGGCCAAGAATCGCAAACCGTCATAAAGACCACGGCAGTATTTTTCCCAGTTCGATTCTTTCTTTTCTTTGCTGCCGTTATCCGTAATACCGCCGGCAAGCATGGCGTTGTAGATGCTTTCCCAATCAGAGTATGTAGCTGCTGACTTCTCTGTGTTAAAACCAAACAGCACCTTTTTGACGATATCTCTATACCTGGTATCCTTATCGTTAAACTTTATGGAGTTACGCATCATGCCACTATTCTGTAAAGATGAACATAGACGAAAAAGAATACTATTAGAACTGGTATTTCCTTCCGGAATAAAATACTTCTGTAAGGCAGATTCATCAACACCTGCTACTGAGGCATAGCTTATCAAATTCCGATAAAGTGCCTTGTAAAGCTTTATTTGCATGGACTTTACTCTTTTATGTTATTCTTTTTTCTCTTTTAATGCTCTCGTGATTTCCTGTTGTTGCGCTCTGCTCGGCATTTTAGATTATTACAGTAACGCTACTTACTGGAATGACGAACAAAATACTCCTCACCCCTGGCGCTTTTTGTTGTCAGTGCGCCTTATAGAGGGCTGCACCGAGCGCCGTTGCGTATTCGGCCCGCTCGGGAATTAAGATATCAACGGAATAGAGCTGGGAAAAATCGGCAAGAACATGGCGGCCCTTGTCGAGATGAAGCAAATTCCCTGTAAAGACAATTTTTTCAACCTTTTCAAGTTTGGCGGCAAGGACGGCATCCGTTCCCACCGACTGGAAGACCAGATTGACAATGCCCATGGCCAGATCGTTTGGTGTGGCCTGATCACCGACTTTGCCGAAGTTGGAGGCGGTGGTATCATTTGAAAGTCCCGGTATTTCATAGCGGGAAATATCGCCCACGGTTAAATCGATCCTCCGGAGATCACCCTTGTCGGCCAGTTCCCCCACACTGTCAAAATCCCGGACATTTAGAATGACCTGAGCCAGTCCCAGCAGGGTGCCTCCGCCAACCCCTGAGCCGATAATGTGGCGGATTTCGCTGCGGTCAGCGTAAACAATAGATGTCCCCGTTCCCATACTGACCACAATAGCCCGGTCCAGACAAGCTGCATAGAGGCCGCCCAGGCCGACGGCATCAAATTCCGGCACCAGGACGGTTTCACATTCCATCAATCTGCCATCCAGGTAAGATGCGCCGACACCTGTCGCGTGAATGGATTCAATCTGGTCAATGCGAAGATCGTTCAGTGTCAGGAATTTCCCCAGGGCGCCGTAAGCGGAGGCGATGGGATCATTGGCTTGGACCCGGGCTTCGCGAAGCTGGATGCCCTTCCCCAAACCCACAATTTTCGTGATGCTGCCCCCCACATCCAGGCCGATCAGGATCCGGCCGCGGGATACCGCAATCTTCTCCATTTCAGCGCACATGGTGTGCCGGGTCGCGGTCGCCTCTCAGTCTTGACATGGCCGGCTCACGGCTGGCATTGCGAAGCGAACTGAAGGCCAGGCGGCCGTCATCAAAATCGATGCGGGTTGTCGCAGGGGCAAAGACAAAGATAAATTGGGAAACGGCTTGGAGCAGGCCGCCAATGGCATAAGCAGAACCGGATACGATATCCTGGAAACGGGTTCGGATATCCGGCGACAGACGTTCTGTGTTGCAAATAACGGTTCTGCCCTGTTTGACATGGTCGCAGACGGGCCAGGCTGTATCAATGTCAAAAGCCTCCACCAGGACAACCGTATTATCCACACCCTGTTTGGTGCCCGGGAAGGGCACCGTGCGTTCACTGGACCGTTTCTGTCTCATCTCGCGTGGCACAGCGCGTTCGCCGGAAAGGGACTCTTCGCCCGGGTAAGATTCGTAGGTATCCAGGCCGGTGTAATCGTCGTAGTCGTCGTCCGTTCTACCGAACAGTTTATTCAAAAAATTGCTCATCACTCTCTCCCTGGCCCCGCCGGTCGGCTCTGAATGAAATGAAGACAGGCCTGTTGAAACGCCTTGCGTTTGTTCACTCATTATAAAGACAAGGAAGGGCGCTTTCAATCAAGGCGGCAAACTGTCACCGGTCTGTCATCATCTTGTTATGATCAACAGTTTATGGGGTACGCTGCCCAAAAATGGCGCTGCCGATCCTGACAATGGTCGCGCCTTCCGCGATGGCCTGTTTGTAGTCAGCGGTCATGCCCATGGACAATTCGGCCAGCTGGGGCATGCCGTGGCGTTCCGACAGCTGGTCCCTCAGGAGCCGGAGCTGGGCAAAGACAGGCCTGGCCCGCTCGGGGTCATCAAAAAACGGGGCCATGGTCATCAGTCCCCTGATCCTGACATGGGACAGATTCCCCCGCTCCTGGAGGACAAGATCCATCTTTGAAGGTGAAAAGCCGTGTTTGCTGTCTTCTCCCGACACATTGACCTGCAAAAGCACATCCTGGACCAGTGCCATCCGCTCGGCCCGGCGCTGGATGGTTTCAAGCAAACGCAGGCTGTCGACGGAATGGATCAGTGAGACCAGACCGGTCAGGTATTTGACCTTGTTGGTCTGAAGTGTCCCGATCATATGCCATTCACAGTCGACCCCGGAATCAAGCTCAGAGGCCTTGGCAACAAGTTCCTGCGCTCTGTTTTCTCCAAATACCCGCTGCCCGTGATGGAAAGCAGCTTCGACATCCGAAGCGGGGAAATTTTTGGTGACGGCAACCAGGCGGACTGAATCGGGGTCACGGCCTGCCTCAAGCGCCGTCAGCCGGATTGATTGGATCAATTCCTCCAGGTTCCTGCCGATGGTCTGCGATCTGTCCTCATTGATCTCAATCCTCCGGTTCACAGACTTCTCCCTTTCTAGTCAATCAGCTGCCCGTCCCCGATGGACCAGGGGTTGACCACGTACAGATCGGCCTCGACCAGCGGCCTCTCCTCTCCTTCTTTGGAAAGAATCAGGGCATGGCTTTCATCCGCGGCCGTGACCTTCACTTCAATGGTCTCCGTCATGCCTCCCTTGATACGTCTCAGGCCGGCGCTTTGAGTCTCCCTGTCGTAATCGAGCAGGCTGGCCACCGGCACGCGCAAACCGCTTGTCCGGCCGACAACCAACAGGACTTCGGCCAGAGCCGCATGACGCGGGGAAGAGCAGGCCGGTCCATCACAGCTGAGCAGATAGAGCTGGCCGGGGCCGGTTTTTTCCACCCTCTCTACCATACATCCTCCAAGATCAAGTCCTCCGGACGGATCGGACAGGTCGACCCGCTGACCTTTTTTGATGGAAAGAGCCTCCGCGGTCTCATGGTCCAGATAAAAGGCAGCTTTCAGGCCGCTGAAGCGGCGGATGCCGGCAATGATCTCTCCCTGACTTACCTGCATGAAACGCCGGTCATTCTGCTTGTTGCGCGTGTGAACCCAGCGCAGAGGCACCGCCTCCATCTCAAGGCGCATTTCCTCCCAGATGGGGTCCAGAGGAGGCAGTTCTGTCATCGAAAAATGCACTTCACCCGCTTCGGGCGCCCGAAGTATCAAAGTGCGCGGGTCGGCTTTCAAGTGCTCAAGAAGCGCCTCGCATTCCAAGGCATACTGCGACAGTTCCTCATCTTCCCCGGCAAAGAGCGCTGCCTCGAGACCGGCCCCGTTAAACTCATGCCTTATTCGCTCCAGGCTGCTGCCGAGCGGCCTGAGGTCGGGTTTTCCGCCCAGATCAGCCAGGGCGCGGATGGCATTGCGCAAGCGACTGTCTGCGGGGGAACGGGGCGATTGGAAACGGGCCGGATCTGCAAATCCGCCTGCCACAAACAGCCTGGCCCGATACTTTTCCATGGAATTTTTGAAAAGGCCGGCCACCTCTTCCTTATCAGGCGCAACGATCAAAGCCAGCGTTTCACCTTTGGCGGCCCGCTGCCCATCTGCGAGCAGGGGGACAAGCAGGCCTCCGGCGGGAGACAGCACCGCCGTGCCATTGTCCAAAAAGATCAGCGGGCAGCTTGCTGTCAGATCAATTGAGCCGCGCCTGATGAAAGAAAGGCGAACTGCCTCGCTTCTTCCGGTCAACACAAAAAGGATGGACCAGACCGCGTAGGAAACTGTCGCAATAACGAGGAGGGCGAGGGCCAGATGCACTGCCCGCCTCCGCCTCTCCAGGCCAGCACGCCTGACCCCGAGTTCATCGGTCATTTGACCGGCGCCGCCCTGGCGTTTCCTGTTGTTAAACACTGGCTGGCTCACTGAACATTCCGCACTCCTTCAAGTGCCTTCATGGCGCCCAGCCTGGCCTGCTCGAAGTTCAGGCCCCCCTGAACAAAAACATCAAAAGGAAACCTGACGGGGCCGTCAGCGGACAGTTCGATGGTCGAACCCTGAATGAAGGATCCCGAGGCCATGATGATGTCACAGTCATAGCCCGGCATGGGCGCAGCGATAGGGGTGACAAATGAATCAATGGGGGAAGCCGATTGAATGGCCCGGCAAAAGGCTTCCAGTTTTGCCCGGGACTTGAGGCTGACCAGCTGGACGATGTCACCGCGTTCCCCGTCGGGCAGGGGGGCTGTCTCATAGCCTGCCAGACTGAAAAGAGCGGCTAGGTGCACGGCACCTTGCATGGCTGAGGCAACCACGGCCGGTGCCAGGTAGAGTCCTTGCAGGAGCAGCCGGGTCAGGCCGAAAGAGGGCCCCACATGCCGGCCTACACCCACCGCTGTCATGGCCTGGCTGACCTCCTCAATCAGATCGGCCCGGCCCGCCACGTAGCCCCCCCCGGGGGCAATGCCTGAACCAGGATTTTTAATCAGGGATCCGGCGATCAGATCAGCCCCGAATTCGAGAGGTTCCGCCATTTCGACAAATTCCGAGTAGCAGTGGTCTACAAAAATTATGGCTCGGTCATTGACCTCTTTGACTGCTTCCGCAATCTGCCGGATGTCCTCATTCAGCAAGGCGCGCCTCTTGGAGTAGCCTCTGGACTTTTGCACATGGACGAGACGTGTCGCCGGCCCAACCATGGAGCGGATGCTGTCAAGATCAGGCTCCCCGTCCGGCAGCAGGTCGGCCTGGCGGATCAGAACACCCCGGGCCGTCAAGCTTTGGCGGAAGACAGGTTTTTCCGCGGCACCCTGAACCTGTCCCAAGGTCGGGAGCAGGGAATCATAGGGCCTGCCCGTTGCAATCAGCATCTCGTCAGCCGGAGAAAGAAGTGCCCGCAGGCAAGTGGCAAGGACCTGGGTGCCCGAACTGAACTGGAGCCGGACCAGGGCATCTTCAGCCCTGAAAGCCCTGGCAAAAACCGCTTCAAGCTGATCCCTGCCCGCGTCATCGTAGCCATAGCCAGTCTTGGAGGAAAAGGCGCTTTCGGATACTCCCGTGTCCACGAATGCCGCCAGCATCTCCAGCTGCCGTTTCTCGCGAACCTGGTCGATGCGCCCCATGACGCCTTTCGTTTTTTGCATGGCGGCCTCCGAGAGATCAAAAACCTCCCTGCTGATGCCATGCGCCCCATACCATGAATAGCGGTCAATCAAAGGACAAATCCTCCCCGCAACATTGTACTAAAAAACCACTTGCCTTTCCGGTCCAGACCGGAAGGACAAGTGGCTGTCAGTTGGTGCGGCCAACGAGACTCGAACTCGTACGGTCTCCCACACGCCCCTCAAACGTGCGCGTATGCCAATTCCGCCATGGCCGCCTCTATGGCCGGCGGAGCGCCGGCCAAGCCATTATGTCAAACCCCGCCGGCCTTGTCAACTTGGAGGAAGCAGCGCAGGCAGCACTTTCATTGAATTTGGCAGTCCTTTTTCCTATACTGGATACGTGTGTCCGGCATGGAGGAACAGCCGGAGACCGGAGAGGGATGAAGTGGCAGAAAATGATCCAATTGAAAAATGTGAGCAAAAGCTATGACGGGATCCACAAGGCTGTCGATAACCTGACGCTGGATATCCGTGACGGTGAGATATTTGGCTTCCTGGGGCCCAACGGCGCGGGTAAAACCACTACCTTGAAACTGATTACAGGTTTGCTGTCGCTTGATCAGGGGTCCATCACTGTCAACGGTCACGACATCGAACAGGATCCCCTTGAAGCCAAGCGGCTCTTTGCTTTCGTCCCCGATAATCCGGATACCTTCCTGCGATTGAAAGGCATTGAATATCTCCGCTTCATCGCGGACATCTACGGGGTGGACAAAAAAGACCGGGAAGAGCGCGTCCGCGATTTAACCCGGCGTTTCGGCATCCAGGATGTCTTGAATCAGATGATCCGGACCTATTCCCACGGCATGAAGCAAAAGCTGATCCTGACCGGAGCCCTTTTACACGACCCTGAAACCTGGCTCCTTGACGAACCCATGACTGGCCTGGACCCCGCCTCCTCTTTCCAGCTGAAACAGCTGATGAGGGAACACGCCGACGCCGGCAAAACTGTTTTGTTTTCGACCCATGTGCTGGAGGTAGCCGAAAGAGTCTGTGACCGGCTGAGTGTCATCGACAGGGGCAAACTGCTGTTTGTCGGCACCATGAGTGAATTGAAAGAACGCTATGCCGAAGACAGCTCATTGGAGTCGCTCTTCCTCCGCCTGGTCAATGATAGCGGCAGTGAGGGAATGACAGAGAGCTTCAGCCTTTAGGAGGGAGGACCAGGTGAAACAGTATTTCATCCTCATGAGGCCCCTCCTGAGCGAGATGATCGGAAGCTTCAACCGCGGATTCGGCCTGGGTTCAAGAAAGAGGAAAAAGACTAAGACAGTTTCCAGGGGCACTTCAATCGCGCTCTACCTTTTCATTGTCCTCCTCTTATCTTTTTATTCGGTCATGTACGGGATCGGAATTACGCAGGCAGCCATCAAAACCGGCAACCTGGATGGATTCATTCACATGGCGGCGGTCGGAGCGCCCATACTGATCCTGCTCTTCGGTATCCTGCAGGCCATCCCCACCCTCTATCATGAAAGCAGCCTGGAAATCCTGCTGGTTTTACCTGTCAAGCCCTCGGTGATCATCGCAGGCAAGATGACCCAGGCTTTCATCCCCGTCACTCTTTTCCCCACCCTTGCTTTTTTGCCTGCCCTGATCACCCACGGAGTCATGACGGCCAGGCCCTGGCCGTATTTTGTCCAGCTTGTCCCCTTCATGTTCTTCATCATGCTGGCCCCCTTCGCCCTGATCACCATCCTCGTCATGGTCCTGATGCGCTACACAAAATTTGCGCGCGACAAGGACCGCTTCCAGATGGTCACTTCCGTCTTGGCCATCCTGATCGCCATCGTCTTCTCCGTCGTGATCAACATGAAAAATATGAGTGACCAGATACCCGGTTACTCTGTGGTGGCTCCCGGCGGCATTCCCCCCTTCCTCCAGGGTGCCCTGCGTTTCCTGCCCTCCTCGGCTTTCGGGGTCGGCATGCTGGTCCGTGCCGGTTCCTGGCAAACGCTTTTGTACGGGTCGGCTGCGCTGGCGTTGAATGCTGCCGCCCTGGCCCTGCTCCTGCTTCTGGCAAACAAGCTCTACCTGCCCGGTGTCCTGGGTTTGAAGGCCGGCGCCAGACGGCACAGGGAACTGAGCCCTGAACAGCAAGTACGGGCCTTGACCCCGAGAAGCGCCTACCGGGCCATTGTCAGCAAAGAATGGAAGCTGCTCCTGCGTACCCCCGCCTTCTTCACTCAGACCATCCTGGGTGCCACCCTCTTCCCTGCCATGATGATCGGCATCCTGGCCGTCACGCTGGTCAATTTGGAAAAGTCAGCGCTGGAGGGTGCCTCCCTGATCGCAATGGCAAGAAGCTGGGTCGCCTCCGGCCTTTGGGAAAAATTCAGCTGGCTTTTGGTCCTGATCGTCTCGGGTCTGGCCGCTTTTTTTTCCGGTACCAATATGATGTCAGCTTCCTCCTTATCCCGGCAGGGTTCACTTTTCGCCTATTCGAAGCTGATGCCTGTTCCGATCCGTACCCAGGTGCTGGCCTGGCTCACACCCGGCATGACCACCATGACTTTGATATGGCTGATTCTCACCCTTGGACTGACGGTCTTTCTCTCTGCCTCCTGGTTTTTCGGCCTGATTGTTTTCTTCACGGCCTGGCTCAATGCCTATCTGGTCCAGATGACAGGTTTCTACACAGACATGGTCTTTCCCCTCCTTGATTGGACCAACGAAATCCAGGCCGTAAAAAATACGAAAGGCGCCCTGGTGACCAGTCTGGGCATGTTTGCCTACCTTGGATTGCTCACCGGCTTCAGTTTCCTGGTCCTGCGCCTGTCCGGCGGCCGTTCAGCTGTCACGGCTGTCAGCATTTTCCTTTTCGCTTTGATCTTTTCAATTTGGATAAGCTTCCTCGTCGTGAAGCGGGCAGGCAGGCTTTTCCGGGCCATTGACATTTAGACGTGATCTTTGGAGGCAATTATGACGGCACTTAAAGGAAACCTCATTTTTGGACAGTCGGGCGGGCCAACTTCAGTGATCAACGCCAGCGCTGCGGGCGTAATCCTGGAAGCATTGGAACACCCCGGGTTGATCCCCCGGGTCTTCGGCATGCATCACGGCATTGAGGGTATCCTCCATGACGATCTCTTTGATCTCTCAAAGGAGGACCGAAGAGAGCTCGAACTGCTGTGCGGCACGCCCTCCTCCATTCTGGGCACCTGCCGCTACAAGCTGGAGGATCCACAGGCCGATGACGGAGATTTCGAAAGAATTCTCGAAATCCTCCGTAAGTACGACATCCGGTATTTTTTCTACAATGGCGGCAACGATTCCATGGACACCTGCTCCAAGGTTTCACGTTACCTGCAAAGCAAAGATTACGACTGCCGCGTGATCGGCATCCCCAAGACAGTTGACAATGACCTTTTCGGGACCGATCACTGTCCGGGATACGGCTCAGCCGCCCGCTACATCGCCACCTCAATCGCCGAGGTCTGGCATGATACCCACTCCTACAAGACCCCCATGGCGGTCGTCTTTGAATGCATGGGACGTCACGCAGGCTGGCTTGCCGGAGCCTCTGCGCTCGCGGGAGTTATCGGCCGGGGTCCTGATTTGGTCTATTTGCCGGAAGTGGCCTTTGATCAGGAAAAGATGCTGGCAGATGCCCGTCAGGTCCTAAGGCAAAAGAATGTTGTCCTGATCAGCGTGTCGGAAGGCATCATGACAGCGGACGGGCGCCTGGTTGCCGAACAGCTGTCAAGCCGGGCGACTGATGCCTTCGGCCACAAGCAGCTGGGCGGTACTGCTGCCCTGCTGGCCGATCTCCTTGCCGGGGAATTGGGGGTGAAGGTAAGAGGAATTGAGTTTTCTCTCCTGCAGCGGTCGGCTGCCCACTGTGCTTCGGGAGTCGATATTGAGGAAGCACTCCTCGCCGGGCGTACCGGAGTAAAAGCGGCCATGGAAGGCGCCAGCGGCGTCATGATGGGCTATGCCCGCCCCGGCCATGGAGCTTATCGATGCGAGATCATTCAAGTGCCTTTGGAGGAAGTCGCCAACCGGGAGAAAATGGTCCCTCTGACCTGGATCAATGAAGAAGGCAATGGAGTCACCCGGGATTTCATCGATTACGCGCTTCCTCTTATCGGGGGAGAACCGCATCAGATCCATGAAGAGGGCCTGCCCCGCTTTGCCCTGTTGAAGAAGATTCCCGCCCGCCCGGGCGTCTAGAAAGAAAAAACCCTTTCACCATCCAGGTAGACGGCGCCGCTTTCCGGTCCCAAAGGCCCGATGCCGGTCTGCGCGGGAAAAGCGGCTGTCCCGTCAGCGCGGTTGATGGCGATCCAGGCTTGTGAGGGACCTGCAATCGGTTTTCCGAAAGCGTCCAGCCCGCCGTCCTTATACCGGCGTAACAAAATGGCTCCCTCCCTGGCGCTGACAATTTCGAACAAGCCTGTTTTCAGCACAGGTGTTCGGCTCTTCAAACGCATGATGGAGGCGAGCTGTTCCCTCAGCCTGCTTTCAGGCGGGCCGCCCTTTGCCTCCCAGGGGTAAGTTCTCCGGTTGAAGGGATCATCGTAACCTTCCATGCCCAGCTCATCCCCGTAATAGACGGCCATGGCACCGGGAAAGGCGATCTGGAATAAAGAGGCAAGTATGAGCATACGTTCACCCCGTTTGCGCTCCTCACCGGTCAGGGAAAGCCTGGCCTGCTCCTCCCTGCCGGCAGGCATGGGCCGCCCGGCAAGCTCCGTGATAATCCGGCTGGTATCATGGCTGCCCAGGAGGTTCATCTGGGTATAGAGAGCTTCCTTGGGGGTGACGGCGAGAGTATTTTCGAAGGCGTCAGCCACTTGCTCCGCCTTGATCTTGTTCTGAAGGAAAGCCAGCACCTGCCGCCTGAAAGTGTAGCCCATCACCGCATCGTGTGTGTTGCCAAACAAAAAATCCCGGTGATGTCCGTAGCTGATCTTCGCGGTCGGTTCCTCCCAGACTTCCCCCAGGATAAAGGCGTCAGGGCGTTCCTGTTTAATGCGCTTCCGCAGCAGTCTCAGGAAAGAATCAGGGAGCTCATCCGAAACATCCAGCCTGAATCCGGCACATCCCCGGCGAATCCAATAGGCCAGAACTCCATCAGGGCCGCAAATGAAGCGGCGGTACGACAGGTCTTCCTCATTGACATTGGGCAGGCAGTGAAAATCCCACCAGCACTCGTAAAGCAGGGGCTCTTCCCCGGTTGCGCTTTCACAATCCCCCTCCTCCCGATAACGCTTGATTTCAGAGTCACCGGCGAAGCGGTACCAGGAAGTAAAATCGGAAGGGATCCCGTCCCTCATTTCCTGCCAGGCCCCGGCCGAAGGGTAGCGGCCGTAGCGGTTGAAGTAGAGGCTGTCTGCCCCGGTATGGCTGAAGACACCGTCCAGGATGACCTGGATGCCAAGCCCTCCGGCTTCCTTGAAAAGCCGGATCAGGTCGTCATTGGTGCCAAGGAGGGGATCAACGGTCAAATAATCGCCGGTATCATAGCGGTGATTGGACTGGGCTTCAAAGACCGGGTTGAGGTAAAGAACCGTCACCCCCATGGAGGCCAGATAGGGAAGCTGTTCCACGATTCCCTCCAGGGTTCCGCCGAAAAAATCGCAAGCCTGGTAGCCTTGCGGGGCTTTGCCCTTGAAATCGACTTCCTCTCTCCAGTCGCTGTGCCAGATCCTTTCCGGCCGCTGCATCAATTCCTGTGCGCGGGCCCGGTCAAAACGGCTGCCCCGGCTGAACCGGTCGGGAAAGATCTGGTAGATAACCGCCCCCTTCATCCAGTCAGGCGTCACAAAGTCGCCTGCATGCACCGTCAGCTGAAAGCCCGGGATGGGACTTGAACCGTCAAGGGAAAAAGAGGGACTGCCGTCCAGGGTTTCCGCCCGTGTTCCCTGGGAGGCCTGATCCGGGAAGCCCCACCGATAACGGCCATCACGCAAGCGCACTTCAAACCAGTAGAAAAAGAGACCCGGTTCCTCATCCATCTGTACTTGACATTTGAACCAGGCGGAATCATCCTGGCAGGACTCTTCTTCCATGCGCTGGTAACTTTGATGAAACTCCCGCAAACCGTGAGCATAGAAAAGCCGGACTGAATCGATTTGGGCGGAATCATCCCCCAGAGCCGCCCTGAAGGTAACCAGGCTTCCGCAAGGCACCGGGCCTGACGGTGAACGGTAGCGGGGCGAGGTGACATCGTGCCTGATGGTCAGCAAGGGTTAACCCGTTTCTTTGAGAATGGACTGATACAGCTTCTCATAGGATTTTGCCGACCGGGACCAGGAATAATCCCCCTCCATGGCAGCTTTGACCATGAGGCGCCAGCCCTCCTTGTCTTCCCGGTAGACGCGGACGGCTTCTTTGGCTGTGAAGAGTAATTCATGGGCATTGATGTTCAAAAACCCAAAGCCCGTCCCCGTCTTTTCATACTTGTTGAAAGCCTCCACGGTGTCCGCCAGGCCGCCTGTCTGCCGCACAAGCGGCAGGGTGCCATAGCGCATGGCAATCATCTGCGAAAGCCCGCAAGGTTCGAAGAGCGAAGGCATGATCAGGAGATCAGCGCCTGAATAGATCCGCCTGGAGAGATGGCGGTCGTAAGCGATGACCGCCCGCATGCGGCCGGGATGACGTGACTCAATATCCTGCAGCTGTTTTTCGTAGGAAGGATCGCCTGTCCCAAGCAGGGCGAACTGGATCTCCTCTTCAAGCAGTTCGTCCAGGATATGGAGCAGGAGGTCGATTCCTTTTTGACGGTCAAGACGGGTGACCATGGCCAGCAAGGGCTCTTTTGCAGCTTTCGGAAGCCCCAGTTCTTCCTGGAGGGCTTTCTTGCAGGCCGCTTTTCCCCTCATCCAGGCCTTGGCTGAATAGGTTGAGGCAATCTCCGGATCAGTTTCGGGGTTGTATAGATCCACGTCAATGCCATTGAGAATTCCCTGGATTTTCCAGCTTTGACTTGCCAGAACCCCTTCCAGCCCCTCCCCGAAATAGGAGGTCATGATCTCTTGCGCATAAGTTGGAGAAACAGTCGTGACCCGGTTGGAATAGACAATTCCCGCCTTGAGGAAGTTGGGAGTGCCGTCATGAAGGACCCGTGACTCAGTCATGTACTCATCGGGCAGGTCGAGTAGGTCCTGCACTCTTTCGCGGCCGTGGATCCCCTGGTGCCTCATGTTATGGATGGTAATCAGCGATTGGACGCCCGCATGATGGCCGTACCGCTTGTAGTGGCACTCAAGAAGTGCCGGGATCATACCGGTCTGCCAGTCGTTCAGATGGAGCAGGTCGGGTTCGAAAGCCATGGGCTGCCCCATGGCTTCAAGGACGGCCCTTTGAAAGAATGCAAATCGTTCGATATCGAAAGCGTAGTCAATGTAGAGTTTGTCATGGCCAAAATAAAAATCGTTGTCGATCAGGTAGACCGGAACCCCATTTATTTCCATGGAAAAGAGGCCGCTATACATGGTCCGCCAGCCCAGCCTGATGATGGACCATCTTAAAAAATGCAGTTCCGATGCGTAGGACTGCTTGATGGTTTTGTAAAGCGGCATGATGACCCGCAGGTCAAGCCCTCTCTCCCGCAGCGCCTCGGGAAGTGAGCCCGCCACATCGCCGAGTCCGCCGGTCGAAGCCAGGGGAACCATCTCCGAGGTTACAAAGAGAATTTTCAAACTTTCACCCCCTTTCGTCAGACGATGGAATTTTTCCCGATGACGATGGGATAGCCAACCTGGCCCAGCAGCTTGCCCCCCATTTTGATGACGCTGTTTTTATCAACGATGACGTGATCCAGGGTGACACCTTCCGAGATCTGTACGTCCTGAAAGAGAACACTGTTGGTCACGCGGGCATTTCGGCCGATGATGCATCCGCGGAACAAGACACTGTTCTCCACTTCCCCCATGATGGCGCAGCCATCCGAGGCCAGCACATTATTGACCTTGCCGCTTTCGGGTGAAATAATGCAGGGCGCCCGGTTTTTAACCTTGGTATAGATGGGCCGTTCGGTGGAGAATAATTCGCAGCGGACCTGGCTCTCAAGCACCCGCATGGAGGCATCAAAATAGCTTGCCGTGTCGTAAATCCGAAAGAGCAGACCCTTGTATTCGACAGCCTGGATGCTGAACTGCCTGTAAAGCTGGAGCAGGCCCACAATGGAAAAATCAGCGATCCCCCGGGCCATCATTTCGGCAAGAATCTGGAGCAGCAGCGATTTGGAGATGACAATCAGGCCGAAAGCGTTAAGCCGGCTTCCCCTCCCCGGATAATCAATCATGAGATCCCGGATCCGCGACTGATCATCCAGCTCGATGGCCAGGGAGAAGGCCCGCGGAATATGCCCGTCACGGGCGAAATAGACTGACATGTCAGCACCTGACTCAAGGTGCCGCTCCAAAAGCGGTCTGTACCGGATATTGGATACATAGTCGCTGGATGAAATAAAGACGTGGCGCTGATCACCGCTTTCAATGAAATCGATGATTCCCTGGGCGTCGGTCCGGTCGGGTGCACGTGTAACCGGATTGATGTAGGGAGGGATCAGGTAGAGTCCCTGCCTCATCCGGTCGAGATCCCACCAGGCGCCTGTACCGATATGGTCCATCAGGGATTTGTAGCGGGTCAGGGCAACGACGCCGATACGCTTGATCCCGCAGTTGACCATGTTGGACAAGGTAAAATCGACAATCCGGAAGCGGCCGGCATAGGGAACGGCCGCCAAAGCCCGCGGCTGGTTGAGCGCGTCAAGCTGGATTCGCCGGTTATCTGCCAAAATAAGCCCCATGGCATCGGTTAGCATGGCCCCATCTCCCTTCCGACATGATCAGGGTTCAACCCTGCGATGTGGGGGTGTGAACGGCTGTGTGCGGGCCCGATCATGGAATTGCCGGCGATGGCTGATCCCCGGCGGATAATCAGTCCGGGCGCGAAGACGGTGATATGGTCCTGGCAAAGCGGATTAAGAAAATCCTCCGTGCCGTCTTTGACCTGGGGAGTGGCCCGGACGTCAGGCTCGATCACCGTATTCATGCCCACGATGCAACGGGTCAATTCAGCCCCTTCCCCAACCCTTGACCCGGGCATGAGAAGCGAATCTTTGACCACGGCTCCTTCCGCCACCGTCACGTTATAGCCGACGATCGAATTGCGGACCTCTCCCAGAATTTCCGCGCCATCGGTTACGGCAATATTGCTGACGCGCGCATGGGGTCCCAGATAATGAGAAGGCCGCTGGGGATTTTTGGAATAAATGGGCCATGAAAGATCGCGGAGGTTGATCTCGTCCGGTTTGGTGAGCAGATCCATATTGGATTCCCAAAGTGACACGATGGTCCCCACATCCTTCCAATAATCGCCAAAGTTGTAGGCATAAACGCGGTAATCCCCTTCAATCATTTTGGGAATGACATCGCCTCCGAAGTCATTTTTTGAGTTGGGGTCTTTTTCGTCCTCAATCAGGACCTGGCGCAAAACCTCCCAGGAAAAACAGTAGACACCCATGGAAGCCAGATTGTTTTTCGGCTCGGCCGGTTTCTCTTCAAAATCGAGAACACGGCCGTTTTCATCCGTATTCATGATGCCGAAGCGGGATGCCTCACTCCAGGGCACTTCAATGACGGCGATGGTCGCCTCCGCCTTCATCTCCATGTGGGCAGCCGCCATCCTGGCATAGTCCATTTTGTAAATATGGTCACCTGACAGAATCAGCACATAGGCAGGCCGGAAGCCGTCGATGAAAGGAATGTTCTGGTAGATGGCGTTGGCAGTTCCCTTATACCACTCATTTCCCTCCTGGCTGAGAAAAGGAGGCAGGATAAAAGTTCCCCCATTGTTTCGATCCAGATCCCAGGAATGGCCGTTGCCGATGTAGGAGTTGAGCTCGAGCGGCTGATACTGGGTCAGGACGCCGACCGTCTCAATGCCTGAATTCGTGCAATTGCTGAGAGGGAAATCGATGATCCGGTAGCGGCTCCCAAAAGGAACCGCCGGCTTGGCGATATAATCGGTCAGGACACCCAGTCTTGACCCCTGGCCGCCTGCCAGGATCATGGCGATCATCTCTTGCCTGGCCATGCTTATTCCTCTCTTTCTCCCGTGTAATGCAGATACACACCCGCCAAGGGCGGAAGGGACAGCTGCAATTCAGCCCGGTGCGGGTTTTCCCCATCCGGACCGGCAGATGCCGTCCAGGCCGCCTGCTCCTCGAGCCCTCCATAGCCGCTCCCGCCATATTGGACCGCATCACTGTTCAAAAGAAGTCGGTAGCGGCCTTCTTCCGGAACAGGGATGACATATGATTCGTAGGCAGCGGGCGTCATATTAAGGATCACCACGACGATTTCTTTTCTGTCCGCCGCCTTGCGGGCGTATACAAAGATGCTTCGGTCACGATCATCTGCCTGCAGCCACTCGAAGCCGTCCCAGGAACCGTCTGTCTCCCAGAAAGCGGGATGGCTCAGGTAAACATGATTGAGATCCCTGACAAAATCCTTCATCTCGCGGTGGCGCGGGTAGCGCAGCATAAACCATTCCAGCTCCTCGTAGTAACGCCATTCAAGGTAAGGGGCGAACTCATTGCCCATGAAATTGAGCTTGCCTCCGGGGTGGGACATCTGATACATGTAACAGCTTCTGAGTGAAGCGAACTGCCGCCAGTAATCGCCCGGCATCCGTCCCAGCAGTGTCTTTTTGCCGTGGACCACCTCATCGTGGGAAAAAGGAAGAATGAAATTTTCCCGGAAGGCATAAACCATGGAAAAGGTGATTTTTTCATGGACCCGGCCCCGATCAAAATAATCGGTCTCCATATAGGAAAGGGTATCGTTCATCCAGCCCATGTTCCACTTGTGGGTGAAGCCGAGCCCTCCCTGGTCAAGGGGGGCGGTGACATCCGGGTAGGGGGTCGATTCCTCCGCTGCCAGGATGCAGTGAGGAAAATGCGAACGGATCAAACCGTTGAGCGTTTTGAGAAATTCAATGGCTTCCATGTGCTCGAAAGTCCCCTCGTGATTCGGTTGGGCCGACGGCCGGCCGAAATCGAGGTAGATCATGCTGCTGACGGCATCTACACGCAGGCCGTCGGCGTGAAATTCATCGATCCAGAACCAGGCGCTGGACAGGAGAAAAGACCGGATTTCTGCAAGTCCGTAATTGAAAACCAGGGTCCCCCAGTCCTGGTGCTCGCCGCGGCCGGGGTCGGGATCTTCGTAAAGAGGGTGCCCGTCAAAGCGGGCCAGGGCAAAATCGTCCCTGGGGAAATGCGAGGGGACCCAGTCAAGGATGACGCGGATACCCGACTGATGCAGGACATCAATCAGGTGCTTGAGGTCGGCCGGGGTCCCATAGCGGGAAGTGGCGGCAAAGTAGCCGGTCACCTGGTAGCCCCAGGACGCATCGAGCGGATACTCCATGACGGGCATCAATTCAACGGCATTGTAGCCCATCTCTTTACAGTAGTCAGCAAGCTGCGGTGCCAATTCGCGGTAACTGTAAACCTGGCCATCCGCGTAACGCCTCCAGGATCCCAGGTGCACTTCATAGATGTTGAGAGGTCCTGCCTCCAGGGCATCGGGGCGGGAGGCCAGGAAGTCCGCATCGCCCCACTGGTAGTCATTTTCAGCCTCATAGAGAATGGAAGCCGTCCCCGGTCTGGTTTCCGCATGCCGTGCGAAGGGATCGGCCTTCAGAAGAAGACGGCCGGACGAGGTCCGGATGGCATACTTGTAGCGCTGCCATTCCAGAGCGCCTTCCACGAAGCCATGCCAGATTCCGGTGGTGCCGTAGGGTTGCAGGATATCTGCCTGAGGATCCCAGCCGTTAAAATCGCCGACCAGGCTGACGCCCGCCGCGCGGGGTGCCCAAACTGCGAAACGGTAGCCCTGGCCGCCTTCCGGGGAAAGGTGCGGACGCGCACCCAGCATCTTGTAGCTTTGGTAATTTTCACCCCGGTTGAACAGCCACGCTTGATTCATGTCACCCGTCACTCTCTGCGTATTGGATCTCGGGCGGCCGGTAAACCGCCCCGGCGGGTCGCTTGCGGGGAAGCTCTGACAGCTGTCCCTGGTATTATTATACATGACCGGCTAGGAAAGAATGAGCTCGGCCACGGTCACCCCGTCGCCGCCCTCCCCGTCCGCGCCCTGGCGGAAGGACCTGACCCGCCGGTCCCGGGACAAAGCCTCCCGGGTCGCCTTGCGCAAGGCGCCCGTCCCCTTGCCATGGACGATCCGGACAGGGGAAATGCCCGCAAGAACCGCCTCGTCAAGGAAGTGGTCGAGCATGGTCAGGGCCTCATCAACCCGCTTGCCAAGCAGCATTAATTCCGTGCCGGTCCGCATGACGATTTCGGATCGCAGGGCGGATGAATGGTCCGCAAGAGCGGCAGATTTTTTCCTGTCCCTGCCTGGCTTTCTTCCTGCATGCCGGAGTTCATGGACAGGAACTTTCACGCGGAAGGACCCCGACTCCAGCACCACCTGGTTTCTGGCATCAGGCAGTTCCCGGACCAGGCCGGAAACGCCCAGGGAAACCGTATCGTATGCATCCCCCAGAGAAATTTCTTCGGGTCTGACCGGCCCGCCGGTGCTTTCATCCTGCCGGCGGACCTGGAATTTCCTCCCGATAGCACCCAGGCGGCCGCGCGCTTCTGAGGCAAGGCGGTGATCCGAGTCCCGGTCCGCTTGCCGGGCTGACCGCAAGTCTCCCAGCAGCTTATCGACGTCTTCCCTGGCCCGGTCGAGCAAGGCCGTCGCCTCCAGACGCGCTTCCTCGAGGATTTTTTTGCCTTCCCGGTCGAACTTTTCGCGTTCCAGGGCCAATTTGTCCCGGACCCTGTTGGTTTCCTCGCGCAGGCTTTCGACCTCCTCCTCCATGGCCCGGGCCTCTTTATGACTCTGCTCGATGGCCGAAACCAGGTCCTCGAAATGGGTCCCTTCCTCAGAAATCAGAGCCCTGGCTGCATCAATGATGGCCGGTGACAGGCCGAGCCGGCTGGAAATGGCGAAGGCATTGCTGACTCCCGGGACGCCAATCAAGAGTTTGTAAGTGGGCTGCAGGGTGTCTGTGTCAAACTCACAGCAGGCGTTCTCCACATCCGGTTCCGTCATGGCATAACCCTTGAGTTCCCTGTAATGGGTGGTCGCAACGGTGTGACAGCCCGAAGCTTTCAGGTAATCAAGGATGGCAATGGCCAATGCGGCACCTTCAGAAGGATCCGTCCCCGCCCCCAGTTCATCAAGCAGGACCAGCATGCCCGGCGCTGCCTGAGCGGTAATCCTGATGATTTCTTTCATGTGTGAAGAAAAAGTTGACAGATTCTGCTCAATGCTCTGCTCATCACCGATGTCGGCCTCAACCGCACGGAACCAGGCCAGCTCGGAACCGGCGGCGGCGGGAATGAAAAGGCCGGCCATGCCCATGAGGGTCAAGAGGCCGCAGGTCTTCAGGCTGACCGTTTTGCCGCCTGTATTTGGGCCGGTGATGACTAGGGTGCGAAAGGTCCGGCCCAGCTCGAAATCGATGGGAACGACCCGGTCCCGCCCGATCAGGGGATGCCTGGCCTTGCGGAGCAGAATCACGCCCTTTTCATTCATAAGGGGCTTGGATCCGTCCATCTGGCCGGCAAGCTTTGCTTTTGCCATGACAAAATCAAGCTCTGCCAACAGATGGCTGTTCTTAATAAAAACATCCGCCTGCTTGGCGACAATGGCTGACAGCTCTTTCAAAATTTCGCGGATTTCGTGCGCCTCCTCCGCCTCCAGCTCCCGGATCTTATTGTTAAGCTCCACGACGGCCATGGGCTCGATGAAGAGAGTGCTGCCTGTCGACGACCGGTCGTGGACAATCCCCCTGACCGCAGCGCGCCGGTCAGACCGGACCGGAACGACGTAGCGCCCTCCCCTGAGCGTAATAATGTTTTCCTGAAGCGCTTCCCCCTGCCTGGCCAGAACCTTCTCAAGCTCCCGCCGGACTGCAGCCTGGGTCTCACGCAAACTGACGCGGATCCGATGGAGTGCATCGCTGGCCTGGTCAAGCAGGTCATCTTCGTCCTTGACCGACTGCTCCAGGCGGCGCCGGAATCCCGGAAGGGGCTCAAGCTGTCTGATCTTGCGATGAATGAGAAGAGCCTCTTCCCCCTCTTCCGGGATCTGGCCGACCATACGCTCAACGGCCCTCAAAAAAGCCGCCATGCGAAAGAAATCCGAACACTCGAGAACGGCTCCGGCCGCCGCATGGCGGACCATGGGAACCAGGTCATTGATGCCGGAAAAGGGAAGTTCACCGTACTTCAGGAGACGGGAAAGGGCGTCCTCCGTTTCTGCCAGGGCTTCAAGCGAATCTTCATAAGACGGATGCGGTACAAGCGAATGACACAGGGCGCGGCCTGTTTCCGTGGATGCAAATCCGGCCAGCCGGTCAATAATGGCAGGATATTCAAGTATTTTGAGGGTCTTTTCCCGAATCATCTTTTTTCCTGCCGATGCCAGCCTGCTGCCTCATGTAATGGATTGTCGCGCAGAAGGAACAGAGGACAGGCGGGATAAAGACAACCTGACGCAGCCAGTGCGTTTCATCGGAGATCCAGAAAATGGTGACGAAAGCGACGACAAAAAGAAAGGTTGCCAATTTCCCCAGTCTGTCCGAAAAAACGACCACACGCCTTTTGGCCAGGAGCAGGCTGCTTCCGAAGAGCATGAAGGATTCGCGCGCAAAATAGTAGAGGGGCACCCATATCGGTATGCAGCCGGCAGCGAACAGCATGAAGGCCGTCACCACCTGCAAAACCTTGTCGACAAAAGGATCGAAGAGTTTCCCGAACTCGGTCATCATATCGAAACGGCGGGCAATCCATCCATCAAGAAAATCAGTTGCCCAGATGGCCAGAAAGATAAGGAAAGTCTCCAGCCGACGGGCCGGCCAGCGGTAGATCATGAAGGCCAGCGGCACGATGGCAAGCAGACGCAGCAATGTCAAGATGTTTGGAATATTCAAAATTAAACGGATCTGCCGGTCACCGTTGGCGTGTCCGCCCTCTGAATTCTCTTTTCCACTCATTGTCACTCCCTTCCGTGACCGGCACGGAATAATCTTTCTTCTGTACGTATTTTCTCACATTTGGCTATCCGGTTCTATCCATCATAGAATCCCGAAATTCTCAGATCCAAAACGCTCCATCAGGACCTGGGCCGTCTGGTCGTTCCAAGTGATGGAGAGGTCCTCCTTGGCGGAATAAAAACAGCCCTCCGACTCAGAGAAGAATCGCACGGGTGTCTCACCTGAAAAATAGCCAAGCGCCGCGCGCAGGGACTCCACGTAAGCCTCTCCTGCCCCGGCGGGAATCCGGATGACTACGATGGGCCGGGAAGGCGTTTTCTCATGCTCTGGCGCGGCAATTGATTTTGAAGCCCGCGGAGCAGCCGCCGTGTCTTTTTTGTCCTCCTCTCTTTTGGATCGGGGGCGTTTCTTTTTGGCAGCTTCCTTGAAAGAAGCAGGAATACCACGCATTTCGGGCTCGAGCGGGGCAATCTGATCCGCCAGAAGTTTGGGTTCCTCTTCACGCAGATCCAGTGTACCTGCCACCAGCAAAGCGCTGTAATCGTCAAGCAGATCATGGTAGGCCGTGTAGGTCTTTGGGAAGACAATGACCTCAAAGTGGCCCGTCTCATCCTCCATGCTGATGAAAGACATGCGGTCCTTGTTTTTTGTAAAAAGATCCCTCCTGGCCACGACCAGGCCTGCCATGACCACCCTGTCGCGGTCTTGGAGCGCCGATCTTCCCTCTACCTTATCCTCCAGCCCGCTGTAGGCTTCTTGATCCGGATCCAGGCCGTCACGCCTGATCTCCCGGCTCATGGTCAAGGGCATGGAGTCAATGGCCTGGCGGTAGGAACTCAAAGGATGCCCTGTGACATAAAGCCCTGTCATATCCTTTTCCATGGTCAGACGCTCAAAGAGAGAAAAGTCCGGCACGTTGGGATAGTCCGGCTCTTCCTTCTGGTTTAAAGCCTCGTCGGCTGACAGGTCAAAGAGGGTGATCTGGCCTTCCATGACGCCTTTTTTGGCCGAAAGGATGCTGTCACAAAAAGGCTCCATGGCGGCGATCATTTTGGAGCGGCTGATACCGAAGAAGTCGAGGGCAGAGGAACGGATCAGGCTTTCGATCATTTTGCGGTTGATGGCTGACTCACACATGCGCCTGAGGAAGTCCCCATAGCTGGCAAAAAGGCCCTTCTCTTCACGATCGCCGATCAGGGCGGCAATGGCATCCTTGCCCACGTTTTTGACGGCGGCCAGCCCGAACCGTATGGCATCCCCCTCCGGGCGGAAGCGCGTCCCGCTCTTGTTGATATGAGGAGGCAGGACCCTGACTCCCATGGCTTCGGCTACACGGATGTAATGCCCTGCTTTGTCCAGATCACCCAGGTGTGAGTTCAAAATGGCCGCCATGTACTCGACCGGGTAATAGTACTTGCACCAGGCGGTATGATAGGCGACCGCCGCGTAGGAAGCCGCGTGGGCCTTGTTGAAGGCGTAGCCCGCAAAAGCGTAGATGTCCTCGAACAGTTTTTCAGCGACCCTGCGCGGGACACCGTTGGCGACCGCCCCCTTGACCGGCTGGCCGCTCTCATCGATCCCGCCCTCAATAAAAAGGGCCCGGTAGCTTTGGAGCAGGCTTTCGATTTTTTTGCCCATGGCCCGGCGCACATTGTCCGCCTGGGCAGAAGAAAAGCCTGCCAGATCCCGGACGATCCGGATGACCTGTTCCTGATAGACGATGACCCCGTAGGTCACTTTGAGGATGGGTTCCAGGAGCGGCCAGTCATAGCGGATTTTTTTCGGATCGTGGCGCGCTTTGACATAGCGGGGAATCTGCTCCATGGGGCCGGGCCGGAAGAGGGCAACGCCTGCGATGATATCTTCAAAGGATTCCGGTTGAAGCTCTTTTAAAAACTGGGTCATGCCGCCGCCTTCCAATTGAAAGACGGCATCGGTTTCGCCCCGCCCGATCATCTCAAATATCCTGGGATCATCGTAGGTCATCCGGTCAAAATCGATGGCTGTTCCCGTTTTCTCCTCGACCAGCCGTGATGTTTCCTGGAGGACTGTCAGCGTCCGAAGGCCAAGGAAATCAAACTTCAGGAGGCCCACATCCTCGATATCATCCTTGGTAAACTGAACCACGATGGATTCGTCATTTCTGGCCAACGGTGCGATTTCGCAAACGGGTTTGCCCGCGATAATGACCCCGGCTGCGTGGGTTGATGCGTGGCGCGGCATGCCTTCAAAACGTTTGGCCAGGTCGATGATGCGCCGGGTGGACTCATCGCTGGTGTAAAGTTTTTGGAGGTCGGGATTCATCTCCAGGGCCAGGTCGATGGTCATCTTGAGCAGGTTGGGAATCATCTTGGCAATCCGGTCTGTCTCCGCATAGGAAACATCCAGCGCACGGCCCACGTCACGGATGACCGCCCGGGCGGCCAGGGTTCCGAAGGTGATCACCTGGCAGACATGATCAGCGCCATACTTCTCTGTCACATAATCGATGACTTCACCGCGGCGCTCATAGCAGAAATCAATATCGAAGTCGGGCATGCTGACCCGTTCCTTGTTGAGGAAGCGCTCGAAAAGGAGGTCATATTTCAAGGGATCGATGTCAGTTATAAAAAGCGTATAGGCCGCAAGTGAAGCGGCCCCCGAACCCCGCCCGGGACCCACCATGATCGCACGCTCATGGGCAAAACGGATGAAGTCCCAGACAATCAGGTAATAATCGGTGTAGCCCATGCTGTTGATGACAGAAAGCTCATAATCAAGACGTTCAAGGTAGGCTTGGCGGGGAATCCCTGTCTCCCGCTGGAGGAGTCGTTTTTCCAGGCCCTCCCGGCAGAGCCGGAGCAGCATCTCCTCTGCCGTCTCCCCCGTCCCTGTTTCAAACTGCGGCAGTGAAATTTCACCGGTCTTGATCTCAACCTGGCAGCGGGCGGCAATCCGCTCCGTATTGGCAAGGGCCTCGGGCACCTTGGCAAACAATTCCTCCATCTCCGAAGGCGAGCGGACATAGAGCGTATCCGTCCCCATTCTCATCCGATCGGGTGAATTGATGGTCTTGCCAGTCTGCATGCAAAGGAGCACCTCATGGGCAAAGGCATCTTCGCGGAGCAGGTAATGGCAGTCGTTGGTCGCAACCAGCGGTATCCCCGTTTCCCGGCTGATCGATATGAGCTCGGCGTTGACCAGGGCCTGATCCTCCAGGCCATTGCCCTGGATTTCCAGAAAATAATTGCCTTCACCGAAAAGTTTCTGGTGCTCCAGGGCGGCCTCAATGGCCCGGTCACGTTCACCTGCCAGGAGCAGCCTGGGCACTTCGCCTGAAAGGCAGGCTGAGAGGGCGATCAAGCCCTGTGAGTACTCTGCCAGCAATTCCTTGTCGATCCGGGGCTTGTAATAAAAGCCATCCACGTGGCCGGCGGAAACCAGTTTGATCAAATGATGGTAACCGACATTGTTTTCAGCCAGCAAGATCAGATGGTAGGGCTCCCGGTCCAGGGCCCCGTCCTTGTCCTTGCGGCTTCGTTGCGCCACGTAGACTTCACAGCCGATCACGGGATGAATTCCGTTCTCCTTCATGGTCCGGTAGAAGTCGAGCACACCGTACATGGAGCCGTGGTCCGTGATGGCGCAGGCGTCCATGCCCAGCTCTTTCAACCGCCCGGGCAGTTCATGGATCCGGTTGGCCCCGTCAAGCAGGCTGTATTCCGTATGCAGATGAAGGTGTGTAAAGGCCATGGGTCTCAATTCAAAGGTGCGTCTTACGCGCCCAAAAGGCGGTTGACACGGGCCAGGACGATTGACTCAAACTTCTGTTGACGCTCCCGGCATTCCTTCAGGTCCTTTCCATAGCAACCAAAATAAATCTTGATCTTCGGTTCGGTGCCCGACGGCCTGACGCACATGAAGTCGAGGCCCTGCAGCTGGTAAAGGAGGACATTGCTCTCCGGGTAGTCCAGCGCTTCCTTCCTGCCTGTTTCGACATGAGTGATCAGGCTTTGCTGAAAGTCCGACAAACTGACGATGCCGAGCGGTTCGAACTCCTCAAAAGGCTTCTCTCTCAGTGCCTGCATGACGCCGGCGATCTTTTCCAGCCCAACCTTGCCTTCCCGGATGATTGAAATGGTGTTTTCCGCGGCCTGGCCGTATTTTTCGTAAAGGGCCGCAAGCCTGTCAATCAGGGTCTGCCCCGAGGCAGCCGACACCGCGGCCATCTCCGCTATCATGAGGCAGGTGACAACGGCGTCTTTGTCCCGCACTTTGGTGCCCAGGAGGTAGCCGAAACTCTCTTCGTAACCGAACTGGAAGACCCCCCCTGCCAGGTCGCCGTACTTGTGAATTTCAGCCGCGATGTGCTTGAAGCCTGTCAGCGACAGGTAGAGGCCCGTACCGTAATGATCCGAGATCGCGCGGGTCAGCCTGGAGGAAACCACCGTGGAGACACAAAATGAGTCAGCTTCCAGCTCTCCCCGCACTGATTTGGTTCCCAGGATGTAGTCCATCAGGAGCAGGCCGATTTCATTGCCTGACAAAAGGACAAAGGAACCGTCCGAAGCCCTGACAGCGACCCCCGTCCGGTCAGCGTCCGGATCGGTGGCCAGAACCAGGCCGGCCCCGGTTTCACGGGCCAGGGCAATGGCCAGCTCCAATGTCTCGGGCAGCTCGGGATTGGGTGTCGGAGTGGAGGGGAAGTTGCCATCGGGCAACTCCTGTTCCGGGACCACACTGACCTTCGTAAAACCGTGCTTCTTCAGGATCCTCCGGACCGGCTTATTCCCCGTTCCGTTAAAGGGGGAGTAGACGATGGGTATGTCGTGATTTTGCCTGACAGCTTCTCCGTTCAGGGTCAGAGCCAGCAGGGAGGCGTCATAAAGATCATCCAGGTCACCTCCCATCAAATGGAAAAGAGGTGAGCGGCCGGCTTCATCAAAGGACAGAGTCTTTTCCAGGAGGCCGGGCAGATCAGTCACCGTCTCCATCATGGCGGCAACCCGGCCAGCCTCATCAGGACCCAGCTGGGCGCCGTCAGAGCTGTACGCTTTGAAGCCATTGTATTGTTTGGGATTATGGCTGGCTGTCAGCATAATGCCGCCTGAGCACCCGAAGTGGCGGATGGCAAATGACAGCATGGGCACGGGCCGCAATTCATCTGAGAAGCGGACGGCAATCTTCCTGCCAATAAAAATGGAGGCGGCCAATTCGGCAAATTCCCGGGACCGGTTCCTGGAGTCGTAGGAGATGGCAATCCCCCGCCGGCAGGCCTCCTCCCCTAAGCTCTCAATATAAAGGGCAAATCCCTCCGCGGCCCGGGCAACCGTATAGGGATTCATCCGGTTGGTGCCGGCCCCCATGATGCCCCGGAGTCCCGCTGTCCCAAACTGAAGATCCTGGTAGAAGCGGTCCTCAATTTCCTCCGGATGGTCGGCGATGGCGACCAGTTCAGCCAGGGTCGCTGTGTCCATTTTTGGATTGGAAATCCATCCCTCATAAGCAATTTGCGCAGGTGTTTTTGGCATGGTGAACTCCTCTTGCAAGACCCAAATTTCTTGTTTTCAGTCTAGCATAAGAGGGAAAAATCAGCCTGCCAGGTGTCCCCTTACCAGGATCAGTTGATCACGCAAAAGGGCTGCCAGCTCGAAGTCAAGCCGGCGGGCAGCCGCGTTCATCTCTTTTTCGATTTGCCTGGCGCGTTTTTGCAGATCTGCGTAGGAGAGTTTGGTCAGTTCCCTGTCATAGCGTTCGATGTCTTCGGTCGTTTCGAGGGGCTCGTCGGCGACCAGCTCAAAAGCCGTGTCAATCCGGTCTCGGATGTCTTTTCGGATGGTGGTCGGGGTGATCCCATGAGCCTGATTGAAGGCGCTTTGAATCTCCCGCCGCCTGTTGGTTTCGCGGATGGCCCGTTCCATGGAAGCGGTCACCTCATCGGCGTATAGAATGACCCGGCCGTTGACATTGCGGGCGGCCCTCCCGATGATCTGGACCAGGGAAGTGGTTGAACGGAGAAAGCCCTCCTTGTCTGCATCAAGAATGGCGATCAGGGAGACTTCCGGCAGATCCAGGCCTTCACGCAGCAAATTGATGCCCACCAGGACGTCGAAGTCGCCCTTGCGAAGTCTTCTCAGGATTTCCAGGCGCTCGACCGTGGCGATATCGGAATGAAGATATTCGACCCGCAGTTTCTCCTCCCGGAAAAAGTCAGCCAGATCCTCGGCCATCCGCTTGGTCAGGGTCAGGACCAGGGTGCGTTCACCCCGCTCCGTCGTTTCCCGGATGGCCGCCATTAAATCCTCAATCTGGTTTTCCACAGGCCTGACATAAACCTGGGGATCCAGGAGGCCGGTCGGCCGGATAATCTGTTCGGCGACCTGGCTGGAATGCTCCAGCTCATAGGCAGCGGGCGTCGCGGAAACGTAGAGGGTCTGCCCGGCCCGCTCCTTGAATTCGTCAAATGTCAGGGGTCGGTTGTCGAAGGCTGAAGGCAGGCGGAAGCCGTACTCGACCAGGGATTCCTTCCTGGAGCGGTCGCCCCGGACCATGGAACCGATCTGGGGGACGCTGACGTGGGACTCATCGATGAAGAGCAGGTAATCGTCCGGGAAAAAGTCCATCAGGGTGAAGGGGGCCTGTCCCGGCGCGCGGCCGGTCAGGTGCCGGGAATAGTTTTCAATCCCCTTGCAAAAGCCGGTCTCCAGCATCATCTCCATGTCGTAGCGGGTGCGCTGCTCCAGCCGGTAGGCTTCAACCAGTTTTCCCTGCTGGCGGAAATAGTCCAGCCTTTCCTCCAGTTCAGTGCCGATGGTGTGGACAGCCCGCTTCATCTTTTCCCGGGTTGTCGCATAATGGCTGGCAGGAAAAACCGCCACATAATTGCGGCCCTTGATGGTACGGCCGGTGATGGCATCCACCTCCCGGATTTCCTCGACCTCATCGCCGAAAAACTGGATGCGGGTCAGGGTATTCTCCTCGGAGGCCGGAAAAATGTCAAGGGTATCGCCCCGTACCCGGAAGGTGCCCCGCTTCAAGTCGAAATCATTTCGCACATACTGGATCCGGACCAGGTCTTCAATCACCTGGTCCCGGTTGCGGGTCATCCCCGGCCGGATGCTGACCATGAGGTTTTTGTAGTCGTCGGGGTCGCCCAGGCCGTAAATGCAGGAAACAGAGGCAACCACGATGACATCGCGCTGTTCCAGCAGTGAGGAGGTGGCTTTGTGACGGAGCCGGTCGATCTCGTCGTTGATGGAGGAATCTTTTTCAATGTAAAGGTCGCGGGTGGGCAAATAGGCCTCCGGCTGATAGTAGTCGTAATAGCTGACGAAGAATTCAACCGCATTATCCGGGAAGAGAGCCATGAACTCCGCGCATAATTGGCCGGCCAGTGTCTTGTTGTGCGCGATGACCAGAGCGGGCCGCTGGGTGCGCTGAATGACACTGGCCATGGTAAATGTTTTGCCTGATCCGGTCACGCCCAAAAGGGTTTGGCCCTGATCTCCCCGGTCCAGGCCCGCAACCAGCTTGTCAATGGCCTGCGGCTGATCGCCCTGAGGGGTCATATCCGTCCTTAAATGAAATGCTCCGGGAAGTTTTTCCGTCATGAGGGCTGCTCCAGCGGTTCGATCAGTTCGAGCTCCTCCAGCTTCTGCCTGACCGATGCCATGTCTTGCCATAGGAAAACTTTTTTTGAGGGATCCCGCAGCGCATAAGCCGGGTGAAAGGTTGGCATGATGTGGCACTTGTTGGAAAGGGTCCAGATCCCCCTGGCCTTGGAAATCCCCTCTTCAGAACCGGTGAAGTAGCGGTAGGCTGTGGCCCCCATCAGCAGATAGACGGCCGGGCGCACAAAAAGCATCTGTTCTTTCAGCAGGGGCCGGCAGGCGGCCGCCTCCTCGCGTGATGGCACACGGTTGCCCGGGGGCCGGCACTTGACGATGTTGCAGATATGGTAGTCTTCCGGCTTGAAACCAAAGCTGGTCAAAAGCAGATCAAGCAACTGGCCAGACCGCCCGACAAAGGGGATGCCCTGGCGGTCTTCGTCCGCCCCGGGTCCTTCGCCGAGAATCATCAGGGGTGCCCGGACCCCTCCCCGCCAGATGACTACATGTTTCCTCGAGTCCGCCAGACTGCAGTCACGGCAGTTCCTGCATTTTTCGACAAAGGCCTGCCAGTTTTCACTCAAATCAATGGACTGCTCCAATCTTTTATCCTTCCCGTTACGGTCAATTCATTAGTCAGTTTATCAGACTTTGCCGGGGGGGGGATTGATCCAGGAGTGCCTGCAGGACTCCTTCGCTTTCTGCCGGGCGTGCTCACTGAAGAATCTTGCTTCGGCAGGGCCGGCCACATACGCGACAAAAGTTTTTCTTTTATTTCGCCAAATTTCCGCTCACTGATGGCGCCCTAATCAAGCAGATCTTTGCATTTTTCAGCTCATCCGCCAGGCTTTGCCCCGGGGGAAAAGCCGGCTGAAAAGGAGCCGGCAGAGTGGTATGGGTATAGGCCTGAGGGGCATGCTTATCCGGCAGAACCATGGAATGAATCAGAGCGACGATCCATAGAAGCCAGCCGTAGAGCCACCAAAGATCAAAGCTGTAGCCCTTGTTTCTCGCGATGCCTGCCGGAATAAAGGCCGGGCCGGCAGCCACGCGGTAGAGTTCAATGCGTGCAGGCTCAATCCAGAGGCTTCATGGTCGGGAACAGGAGGACATCCCGGATGGAGGGCTGGTTGGTCAGAAGCATGACCAGGCGGTCAATGCCGATGCCCAGGCCCCCTGTCGGCGGCATGCCGTACTCCAGGGCTTCAACAAAATCCTCGTCCGGCAGCTGGGCTTCGTCATCCCCCGCATCACGGCGGCGCTGCTGATCGGCAAAGCGGCCCCTCTGGTCAAAGGGATCGTTCAGTTCACTGTAGGCATTGCCGTGTTCGCGCCCCACCACGAAAACCTCGAAACGCTCGGTCAGCCTCCCTTCCGTTCCCGGCTTGATCTTGGTCAGGGGGGAAACCTCGACCGGATAGTCCATCAGGAAGGTGGGCTGAATCAGCTTTTCCTCCACGAAATTCTCGAAACAGGCATTGAGCACCTCACCCCAGGTCATCTTGGCTGTCACCTGTTCCAACCCGAAGGACTTGGCAGCCTCGCGGGCCTCTTCATCCGTCTTCAGTTCATCAAAATCAAGGCCGGTGTGCTGACGCACGGCCTCGATCATGGACAGGCGCCTGAAAGGCGGCTTCATGGAAATGGCCGTCCCCTGATAGTCGATGTCGTGGCTGCCGCAGATATCCAGACAGCAGATTGAAAAAAGCTTTTCGGTGATCTCCATCATGGTGTGGTAGTCGCCATATGCTTCATAAAGCTCCAGCATGGTGAACTCGGGGTTGTGTTTGGTGCTCATCCCCTCATTGCGGAAATTGCGGCCGATCTCGTAAACGCGTTCCAGGCCGCCTACAATCAGGCGTTTCAGATACAATTCCGGTGAGACACGCAAAAAAAGATCCAAATCCAGCGCATTGTGGTGGGTGACAAAAGGGCGGGCCGTCGCACCGCCCGCAATAAGGTTGAGAAGCGGAGTTTCAACCTCCAGGTAACCGCGCCTGTCCAGCTCTTCCCGGATCAGGCGGATGATCCGGCTGCGTTTTTCAAAGGTATCCCGGACCTCGGGGTTGACCATGAGGTCCAGGTAGCGTTTGCGGTAGCGGAGATCCGTGTCGCGCAGGCCGTGAAATTTCTCGGGCAGCGGCCGCAGCGATTTAGCCAGCAGGGTCCAGGAAGTATTTCGAATCGAAACCTCCCCCGTTTTTGTCCGGAAAACCTGACCGGTCACGGCGACCAGGTCACCCAGATCGAGCGCCTGCCAAGCCTCATAGGATTCCTGCCCCAGCTGATCCAGCCGGCTGAAAATCTGGATGGCCCCCGTCCGGTCAAGCAGGTCGGCGAAGGATACTTTGCCCATGCCGCGTTTGGCCATGAGGCGGCCTGCGACCGAAACGGTTTCTCCCTCCATTTGTTCGAAATTTGTGATGATATGGGAAGCCAGGTGGGTCACTTGGGCCCGGGTAATCCGGTAGGGGTTTTTTCCTTCCGATTGCAGCTTCCTCAGTTTGTCAAGACGGTACCTCATCTGCTCGGGAAGCTCATCCCGGCGGTCAGAGGGTCCGTTTTCATTGATCATTCGTTCAGTCCTTTCGGCTTGGAAATACGGGCCACCGAATACCTGATCATGCCAAGGGGCGTGCTGACCTGGACGACATCGCCCTTCTTCTTCCCCAGGATGGCCTGTCCGACCGGCGATTCGCTGGAAAGTTTGCCAATCAGGATATCCTCCTCCTTGGCGGAAACGATCAAGTACTCATGTTCGGATCCGTCGTCCTCATTGCGCAGGAGCACCTGGCCGCCCAGGGTCACCCGGGTCCGGCTGATGCCCTTTTCATCGATCACCCGCGCATTTTTGAGGATTTCCTCGATCTCGGCAATTCGCAGATCATTATCCGCATAGGCCTGCTTGGCATCATCAAATTCCGAATTCTCCGTTATATCCCCATGGGCGCGCGCTTCCCTCAAACGCTCGGCGATTTCGGCCGCTACCCGGGTTTTGCGGTCTTCCAATTCCTGCTGGTATTCACGGATTTTTCCGTAAGTCATTTCGTAGACAGTCTCAGCCATCGCTCTTATGCTTCCCTCTTTTCATATAGTTTGCGATTGCCCTATTATACACAGAAGCTATTTTTGATCAACTGCCGAAATCGCTTTCCTTATGGATCACGTCGTGGGCACCGCCTTCCACGATGCTGGTCGGCGACACCACCACCAGCCTGGCCTTGTGCGACAGCTGGTCCAGGGTAAGTGCCCCGCAGGCGCACATGGTGGCCTTGATTTTGGCCAAGGTGGTCGGGACGTTGTCGGCCAGTTTCCCCGCGTAGGGAACGTAGGAGTCGACGCCTTCCTCAAAGAGCATCTGTCCCCTTCCGCCGTCCTCATAGCGCTGCCAGTTGCGCGCACGGTTGGAGCCTTCCCCCCAATACTCCTTGACATAGCTTCCGTTGAAAAGGATCCTGCGGGTCGGGCTTTCATCGAAGCGGGCAAAATACCTGCCCAGCATCAGAAAGTCCGCTCCCATGGCCAGAGCCAGAACCATGTGATAGTCATGGACGATCCCGCCGTCTGAACACAGCGGAATGTAGATCCCTGTCTCTTCTTCCCAGCGGTCACGCGCTTTTGCGACATCCATCAGGGCGGATGCCTGCCCCCTGCCGATTCCCTTTTGTTCGCGGGTGATGCAAATGGATCCGCCGCCAATTCCAACTTTAATGAAAGAGGCGCCCGCTTCCGCCAAAAAACGGAAACCGTCCTCGTCGACCACATTGCCGGCACCCAGGGGCAGGTCGGGCCCATATTGCCGGCGGATAAAGTCGATCGTGTCCTTTTGCCAGTCGGAGAAACCGTCGGAGGAATCGATGCAGAGGACATCACATCCGGCGTCCAGCAGGGCGGGGACCCGGTCTTTATAATCGTGGGTATTGATCCCCGCGCCGACCAGGAGACGTTTTTGCGCGTCCAGCATCTCCCCCGGATTTTCTTTATGGGCATCGTAGTCCTTGCGGAAAACAAGCGAAACCAGGCGGCCCTCTCCATCCAGGATGGGCAGCTGATTGAGTTTGTGGTCCCAGATAATGTCGTTAGCCTCACTCAGGCTGATCCCCTCACGTCCGTAGACAATCTCCTCCAGGGGCGTCATGAAGTCCTTAATGGGGGTTTGGGGATCCAGTCTGGAAACGCGGTAATCACGGCTGGTCACGATCCCGACAAGTTTACCGGTTGCCGTCCCGTCATCTGTAATGGGAACAGTGGAGTGGCCCGTTTTCTTTTTCAACCGGACAATATCAGCAAGCTTGTCATCCGGCCTGAGGTTGCTGTCACTTGGCACAAAGCCCGCCTTGAATTTTTTGACCCGCCTGACCATCTCGCATTGCTGCTCAATCGGCTGGGAGCCGAAAATAAAGGAAAGCCCGCCTTCACGGGCGAGCGCCACTGCCATCCGGTCCCCCGACACCGACTGCATAATGGCGGAAACAAGCGGGATGCTCAAGGTGATGGGACAATCCTCTGCCTCCTTCTTGTAGCGCACGAGAGGCGTCGCAAGCTGCACCCGGTCGGGGATGCATTCACGGCTGGTCCGGTTGGGCACCAGGAGGTATTCACTGAAGGTGCGGGACAGTTCGGGGATAAGCTCTGCCATCTAGCTCACTCCTTTCTTGCGGGCGATTGCCTTTTCGATCAGGGCCAAAAAAAGCGGATGCGGCCGGGTCGGCCGCGACTTGAATTCGGGATGATAGAGAGTCCCGACAAAAAACGGATGACCGGGCCACTCAACGGCCTCAACCAGGCGGCCATCAGGCGACATGCCTGAGTAGCGCAGTCCTGTTGAAGCCAGGACTCCCGAGAAAGCAGGATTGAATTCCCTGCGGTGGTGATGCCGTTCGGATGTTTCCAGGCGGCCATAGATCGAAGCCAGCAAAGATTCATCTTCGATCACCAGTGGATAGGCGCCCTTTCGCATGGGCCGTTCACAGAAGGGAATCCGGTCGACACCGCTTGCGGGCTCCGTCAATCCCGCATAGTAGAAAACATCGCGGCAGTCCGGTCCGTATTCATCGGTGTGTGCGTCTGCGATGCCGGCCACATGACGTGCAATGTCGATCACCGCCATCTGCATGCCCAGGCCGATTCCCAAAAAGGGGAGATTCCGCTCACGGGCGCTCCGGCTGGCTTCAATCATTCCCTCCATGCCTCGGGGTCCGAAACCTCCCGGAACCACCACCGCACAGGACGATCCAAGCCTGGCGTCCACCTCTGCAGGAGAAAGCCCTTCCAGCTCCTCACTTGCCACCCAGTCGATGACGGGTTCAACGCCCAGGGCGATCCCCGCATGGTCGAGCGCTTCGATCACGCTGTAATAGGCATCCTGCAATTCCGTATACTTGCCGACCAGGGCAATGTCCAGTTTTTCGCGCGGTTCCCTGGCTTTTTCAACCAGGAGTTTCCAATCATCCAGAAAGGGCTCGGGGCGGTCGAGCCCCAGACGTTCACAGACAACACGGGCGAAGCCCTCATTCTCGAAGATCAGCGGCAGCTCATAAACCGAGCTGCAGTCAACGTTTTGGATGACTGAATCCATGCGCACGTTGCAAAAGAGTGCCAGTTTTTCACGAATGACCTCATCAAGCGGCAGCTCCGTCCGGCAAACCAGGATATCGGGCTGGATCCCATAGGATAAAAGTTTTTGCACACTGTGCTGGGTCGGTTTTGTTTTAATCTCACCCGGTTTTTTTACATAGGGCAGCAAGGTGACATGGATGAAGAGGCAGTTGCCCCTCCCCGCCTCATAGCTGACCTGCCGGATGGCTTCAATGAAGGGCTGGCCCTCCATGTCGCCGACGGTTCCGCCAATTTCGGAGATAACCACATCCACCTGGCCTTCTTCCGATACCTTATAGATATGATCCTTGATTTCATTGATGATGTGAGGCACCACCTGGACCGTGCCGCCGTAATAGCCGCCTGACCGCTCCCGGTTAATGACATTGAGGTAGACCCGGCCCGAGGTGATGTCGCTTTCACTGGTCAGGTCAACATCGGTGAAGCGCTCGTAATGGCCGATGTCCAGATCAGTCTCCGCCCCGTCCTCGGTCACGAAAATTTCCCCGTGCTGGGTGGGGCTCATCAGGGACGGGTCGACATTGATGTAGGGATCAAACTTCTGGATGCGGACACTCAATCCCCTGGCGATCAGGAGCCGGCCCAGGGCAGCCGCCGTGATTCCCTTGCCCAGCCCGGACACAACACCGCCCGTCACAAAAATATACTTGGTCGCCATCTGTAACCCCTTATTCCCAGCACCTGACCTTTGGCGCCTGACCCGATTATCTTCTAATCACTATATCACGACTCAGAAAAAGGAACCGCCCCAAAATAGAGGCGGTTCCGGGTCAAGTGACCCATTTTCAAAGGCTTCCCGTCAGCTCTCTTCAACCTTTCTCCGGCTGGTCAGAAGCAGGAGGGCCGCGACCGCGAAGAAGAGGACTCCGGAAACCAGGTAGACGGCAGTTTCACCTGTCGGAACCGCCGGTTCAACTTCAGACAGGTTTCTGACCTTGATGCGGCCGTCGGTCCCATAGGTGAATCCCTCAGCTCCGGCAGCTTTGGTCAGGGCCTTGATCTCATCGATAAAGGCTTCCAGCATGAGGCCGTGGAGCAGGACCTGTTCGGCTCCCTCAAACATGGTATAGTTGTCGCCTCCCACGGCCATGAAGTCATTGGTGGCCAGGGTGTAGGTCTTTTTCAGGTCAATGGGCGTGCCGCCCACCTTGACGTCAGCGATCCCCTTGAAAGCTTCCTTGTCTCCCAGGCCCTCGGTCTCAATCACAAAGGTCAGGCCCGACACCTGGGGAAAGCCGCCCATGGGCGCGGGGTAACCCCCGGCTCCGTGTTTCAGGGCGTCAACGATCTGCTGACCGGTCACCCTGATGACCGTAATCAGGTTGCCGAAGGGAAGCACCGAGACCGCATCGCCGAAAGTGATCTCTCCCGGTTCGATATTGGCCCGGATTCCGCCGCCATTGGTCAGGGCCACATCAGCACCGGTGGCCTTGCGAAGTGAATCGGCGACCAGGTTGCCCAGATTGGTCTCCTGGACCCGTACCAGCTGAACATTCTCCTTGCCCCGGAAGTCTCCGGACTGGACCAGCTTGGTAGCCGTCTTGCCGATTACCTTGCCCAGCTCCGCCGCGTTGGCGTCGTTAAAGGCCTTGATCTTGGCCAGGATGGCGGGATCCCCCTCCAGACCACGCACGTCCTTGAAGGTAATGTGCTCGGGGGTAAATCTGATTTCACCGGCATCAAACTCAACCAAGATCCTGCCGATTTGTTCAAAATACTTGCCTGCCTGGACAACCAGAACCTCTTTGTCCTCCTTGTCCTTGATCTTCATCTTGTAATCCGCTGTATGGCTGTGACCGTCGATGACCAGATCAAGCCCTTTCAGTTTGGGCAGAAGCGTGGTGGTCCGGATGGGTGAACTCATATCCACACCCAGGTGGCCCATCATGATGACCACTTCCGCAGGCGGCAGGCCGTCAATCACGGCCTGAATCTTGGCGGCAAAGGCATCCAGGTCCTGTTCGCTGTCACCGGCGCCAAAGGACACACCCTTGGTATAGTTGGGGTGGGCCTTGTATTTGGTCTCGGGAGTGGTAACCCCGAAAACGATCACCTTACGGCCGGCAACATCGAATTCTTTGACGTTGACGCCAAAGAAAGGCAGGCCCGAATCGGTCTTGGTCACATTGGCGCCCATAATGGGAAAGCCTGCAGCAGCCGCTTGAGTCTCCAGCTCCTTGAGCTGGACGGCGCCGTAGTCAAACTCATGGTTACCACAGGTCATGGCATCCACACCCACCATCCCCATCAGCTCGATCATGCTTTCACCCGAGCTGAACTGGGCAAAAAGGGTGCCGTGGACCGCATCGCCGGCATCCAGGACAATGACTTCATCGTAGTCAATGTTACCCCTATCCACATCAATGATCTTCTTGTAGCGGGCGTAGCCGATATTGCCCTTTTCGTTAAGGTTCCCGTCCTTATCCTTTTCGGGAGTCCCCTCGGCCCGGCCGTGGATGTCATTGGTGTGGTAAATGATGAACTGTGCATCCGCGGCAAAGACATTGACCGGCAACAGGATGACCATCAGGGCAATGACCAGGAAGGCGACCGTCACCTTACGTATGATCTTCATAAGCTTCCTCCTCTAAACTTTCTGTCCTCAATGGAATAAACGTTGACCATATGTTACCAGAGCTTCACAAAATTTGCACATAAATCACACCGATTTGCATCCATTCGATGTGACAGCGCACAAAAGCAGAATGATGCTAGGCGGCGTCCTTCTCAACAGCCATGATTGCTGAGGTTTCTTCCTGCGGCATGATTCTCGCGGAAAGCCGTCGGAAGAGGAAGGCCGCCATCAGGGCCGCACCCAGATCTGAAATGACGTAGGAGTACCAGACGTAGTCCAGGTGCCAGACCGCAAACAAGCGGGCCAGCGGCAGTAGCAGGACCAGCTGTCTGAAGATTGAGATGAAGAGGCTGTAAGTTCCCCTGCCCAGGGCCTGGAAGGAGATGGACAGAATAATAGCAATTCCCGCGAATAGGAAACAGATGGAAATATTGCGGAAGGCGGGAATTCCCATTTCATACATTTCCTCCGTGGCGTTGAAGGCACCAAGGAGAAGCCGCGGAATCAATTGGAATACCACCGTTGAAAATGACATCATGCCTGCCATCAGAATCATGCCGCTTTTCAGGGTCTGGCGGACACGGTCAAAACGTTTGGCCCCGTAATTGTAGGCCATCAGCGGCAACATGCCCTGGCCGATGCCGAAAACCGGCATGAAGACAAAGGATTCAAGTTTCAGGTAGACGCCCAGAACCGTGATGGCGATCTCCGAAAAAGGCAGGATGATCATGTTGAAGACCATGCCGACCATGGCCGTCACGGACTGCATGACCAGGGAAGGCAGGCCGACTCGGTAAATGGCGGCCAGGATGTGTTTCTGGAAGCGAAAGCCCCGAAGTCTGACCTTGATCACTTTCTCCCTGTGGAGCAGCAGGTGGACCCCCGCACCCCCGGCAATGATCTGGGAAACAACCGTCGCGACGGCAGCGCCACGGACCCCCATGGCCGGCAGGCCAAACCAGCCGAAGATCAGGATGGGGTCAAGCGCAATATTCAGGACCGCCCCCGTCAGCTGGATGAACATGGCACGTGTCATATTCCCGGTCGCCTGGAAAATCTTCTCACTGTGGATCTGCCAGAAGAGACCAATGGAGCCGACGGTGACAATCCTCAGATAAGCGATGCCGCTGCTGATTACCTCTCCGTGATTGGAAAACCAATTAACCACCACAGGGGCCATGAGGGAACCGGTAACCAGGAAGAAGAGCCAGTTGACAAAAGACAGGGCCAGTCCGTGTGAAGCCGCGGCACTTGCCGTTTCAGGGTCTTCTGCCCCCAGCCTGCGGGCGACATAGGAATTGACCCCTACGGAAGTGCCGACGGCGAAGGCGATCATAAGCTGCTGAACCGGGAAAATAATGCTGACCGACCGAAGCGCAATCTCGGAGACGGCACTGACAAAGAGGCTGTCAACGATGTTGTAAAGCGACATGATGAGCATGGAGAACATGGCCGGTCCCGACATGCGTATCAGCAGGGGAAAGACTTTCGCCTCCGCCATCCGTCTTGTTTTGTCTATCTGTTTGTCAGCCACCCGTTCATTAAACCATAAATGATTTACAATGGACACCCGAAGGTGAGGTGGTTTCTGTGTGCGGACGTTACTATATTGAACTGAGCGACCCCGAACTTGAGCGGATCGCCAGGCAGGTGGAAAAGTCTCTGAGCGGCCCCGATCTTCCCCGCAAACTGAAAACTCAGGGGGAAATCTTCCCCTCCGACCTGGTCCCGGTTCAAACAGGTCCGGGCAGCTACCAGGCCATGACATGGGGTTTCAAGGGCTACCAAAACCGGCCGGTCATTAATGCCCGAAGTGAAACGGCCCTGGAAAAACCCATGTTCAGGGATTCCATGCAATTCCGTCGCTGCCTGATCCCAGCGAGCGGCTACTATGAATGGCAGCCTTCTGACGGCCGCAAGCTGCGTTACAAGTTTTTCCTCCCCCAGGGGCCGCTTTTCCTGGCGGGATGCTACCGCCAGGAAAAGGACAACCCGCTCCCCTCATTTGTGATCCTGACCCGTGATGCCGCACCCGGATTCGCTTTCATTCACAACCGTATGCCGGTGATTATTCCAAGGGACCGGACCGGGCCCTGGCTGACGGAGAGCCCGGAGACCATGAAAGAGCCACTCCTGGACCTGCTGTTCCAAGAAGCAGCCGGCATATGATAAACTGGTGCCCGGCACGGAGATGTACCGAAGTGGTCGTAACGGGGCGCTCTCGAAAAGCGTTTGCCGGGTGACCGGCACGTGGGTTCGAATCCCACCATCTCCGCCAGACAAAGACTCCGTTACATGAGTAAGCGTGATGGAGTCTTTGTTTTTGCCATGCCTTGATCTCCCGCCCTTCTTCCCTCTCCGACAAACTCAAGTCCGTTACCGGCCAGCTGGGGCAGTTTCGTGTTGCAGTTTCGCGAAATTGTGATTTTCTGTTATTTTATCAATTAATCGCAAGGGGCATGATGATGACAATACATCAATTTTGATGTATACTTTCATCAGAGAAAAGCATGGATGAATGTTCATACATACAAAACCGATGGTGGTAAATACTTGATAAGAGATTATTTGGATAAACTCGACACGATCGAATCCGCTGAAGGCTATTTCATCCTGGCAGAACTTGAAAAACGGGGAATTGATTTTTAGCTTCAATCAACACGAAACAAATAGAAGGCAAATTGTGGGAGATTAAATTTAGAAGACACAATCGGATTTTTTATGTTATGTTCGATCAAGACAATCTCTACCTTCTGCATGCTTGTAAAAAACAAAAAGGTAAAGCAGAACAGCATGATTTGAATAAGGCAAGAAGCAGGGCCAGAAAAATCGATAGAAAGGATTGATTGCAATGAGTTTTGAGAAAATTATTGTCAAGGATCTGGTCGCAGAAAAGCGAAAAGATCCCAATTTTGATAAAGCGTACGCAAAAATTGAACAAGAATACAGTTTGATCGACAAAATTGTTCAAGAAAGAAAGCGGAAAAAGATTACGCAAGAGAAGTTGGCTGCCATGACCGGTATCTCACAGCAATCAATTTCACGGCTGGAAAGAGAAAAACATATTCCTCAAATCGATACTTTGATGAAACTCCTGGATGGTTTGGACCTGAAGTTGACCATCGTTTCAAAATAGCTGCAACCTCCACTTAAAGTCGCTGCCGGCGATACTTGAGGACGGATGTAAGTGAAAGATTAAGATTTGGAAGTTGGGCAAAATCCAAGTTCCGCCGGAACGAAAACTTCATCTCCGCCGGACAAAAGCCGCCGTCAGGCGGTTTTTGTTTGACAAGCTCTCGCTGGCCCGATTGACAGAGGACGGCAAAGGGCCTATATTGGGTCACAACAACTGAATAAGCTGAATAAACCGTTGACGCGGAAGTAAAGGTGTATGTGCGGTCACAGAGAGCGGGGCAAGGTGGAAGCCCGCACCAGGCAGTACATCAAATGGACCGCTGAGGGCGTGGTCAAAGGAAAACCCCGTTTTCCGAGTATTCCACGACGTGAGGCATACGTAAGTTGCCGGGGATATGATGGTATCCCGCAAAGCGCACGGGACAGCCCGTGAAACAAGGTGGCACCGCGGATGAAATTCACCCGTCCTTGACTGGCAATCAGTCAAGGGCGGGTTTTCTTTTGACCCGACAGAATTGGAAAAGGAAAGAAGATGAAGATACGGCTCCTGCTTTTCCGGCTCCACAAGCGATGGTGATGCATCCACGCACATGAATGACCACTGTAACTGCATGGAAAGTGAGGAAAACAAAGTGATACGAAATGGCTATTTTGGCACCTTCGGCGGTCGGTTCATCCCGGAGCTGCTGATGAACGAAATCAGGGACTTGGAAGATGCCTACGAAAAATGCAGGAATGACACCGGTTTCCAATCCGAGTTGTCCGTCCTGCTCGAAAATTGCGCCGGCCGGCCATCGCGGCTCTATCTGGCCAAAAAGATTACAGAGGACCTGGGTGGGGCAAAAATTTACCTCAAACGCGAAGATCTGAACCACACGGGATCTCACAAAATCAATAATGTGCTGGGTCAGGCCCTGATCGCGGTCAGAATGGGAAAAAAGCGCCTGATCGCGGAGACAGGCGCCGGCCAGCACGGCGTGGCAACGGCGACTGCAGCAGCCCTGATGGGCCTTGACTGTGAAATTTTCATGGGCAGGGAAGATCTTGACCGGCAGCGCTTGAATGTCTATCGGATGGAGCTTCTCGGCGCCCGGGTCCACGCGGTCGAAACCGGAACCCGTGTCCTCAAGGACGCCGTCAATGCGGCCCTTCACGCCTGGGCGGGTCGGACAGCGGACAGCTATTATCTTTTGGGATCGGTAGTCGGCCCCCACCCCTACCCGGCCATGGTGCGGGACTTTCAAAGTGTCATCGGCCGGGAAGCGCGACAGCAAATACTCGAACTGGAAGGCCGTCTGCCCCAGGTCCTTGTCGCCTGTTGCGGCGGCGGCAGCAATGCCATGGGCCTCTTTCACCCCTTTATCCCTGACAGGGGTGTCCGGCTGCTGGGCTGCGAAGCCGCCGGGCGGGGCATTGGTACCGGCCAGCACGCTGCCAGCCTGACTGCAGGGCGGCCGGGAATCTTTCACGGCATGAAATCATATTTCTGCCAGGATGATCAGGGCCGGATCGCCCCGGTCTATTCCATTTCCGCCGGCCTGGACTATCCGGGAATCGGTCCTGAACACGCCTGGCTCAAGGAAACGGGACGTGCCGATTACGTGGCTGTCACAGATGAAGAAGCCGTCAGGGCTTTTGAATACCTGTCACGCCTTGAAGGAATCATCCCGGCCATGGAAAGCGCCCACGCCATCGCGCAAGTCATGAAAATCGCTCCCGACATGGATAAGGAAGCCCTGATTATTGCCAATCTGTCCGGGCGGGGCGACAAAGACGTCGAGGCCATGGCCTCATACAGGAGGAGGAAGATACATGAATCGAATTGAAAAAACGTTCATTGGGAACAAGGCCTTGATCGCCTTTCTGATGGGAGGTGACCCCTCCCCGGCGTCAAGCGAATCGTTCGCCCTCTCCATGCTTGAGGCCGGCGCGGACATGATCATGGTGGGGATCCCCTTTTCCGATCCCGCTGCCGAAGGGCCGGCCGGACAGGCAGCCCACCTGCGTGCGATCGCCTCGGGCGCAAAAACCGGGGACCTGATCCGGCTGGCCGGAAGAATCCGGAGAAAAACAGATCGACCCATCCTTTTGCAAAGTTACCTGAACCCGCTCTTCTGCTACGGCTATCAGGCCTTCTTTTCCGATTGTGAAGAAGCAGGCCTTGATGGTCTGGTCATCCTGGATCTGCCCCATGAGGAAAGGGCTGAAGTTCTGCCCTTTGCAAAGCAGCACAAGATCGCCCTCATCTCCGTGCTGGCCCCGTCTTTAGGGCGGCGGGCCAGGGACATTGTCCGGGATGCGGAAGGCTTTGTCTATGTGAAGACACCGGTAAATCCTGGGGAGGCAGTTCATTTCCTTGAAGAGGCTGCCCGCCTGATCAGCCTCCCGGCCGTCACCGATTTACCCGGAAACCAGGAAAAGCAGGCGGCTTGCCTCGTACAGGCAGCTGACGGCATCATCTTCAGCGCCCTGGAACTGATCGGAACCTGCGGGGACCGGGCAGGCCACCCTCTTTCCAGAACTGTCAACAGGCTGAAAAGAGCAGGTGGCCTCTGACCTGGACAAGGGGGAAGCAGTCCGCCTCCCCCTTGTTGTATTTATGCAACTTTATGGTCTAAGCAATCTGTAATGCTGTGTGTTTCGTTGAATTTGCATTCACTCACTATACAAGCCTGTCAATTAAGTCTATGATCGAACTTAAAATACTCAAAGAAGGAGGAACAGATCATGAAAAGAGCGTTACGCATTTTCGCCGTCCTGCTGATGACCACTTTGGCCATCATCTCAATGGGCTGTGCCGTAAAAAACGGCACTGCAAACCCCACAGAAGGGAGCGGCCGCTTTTACCGGGTCGGTATTTCACAGCTGATCCAGCACAAAGCACTCGATGCAGCGACACAAGGTTTTAAAGATGCCCTCACAGAAGAACTGGGGGATCGGGTGAGCTTTGACTTTCAAAACGCTCAAGGCGATCCCGGCACCTGCGCTTCCATCGCCAACGGATTTGTCGCCTCCAAGGTTGATTTAATCATGGCCAACGCAACCGCGGCTCTGCAGGCGGCGGCTGCCGCAACCGCGGATATCCCCATCCTGGGCACCTCCATCACGGAGTACGGGGTCGCCCTGGGCATCCAGGACTTCAAGGGTACCGTAGGAGGCAACATCTCGGGCACCTCGGATCTGGCGCCCCTGGATCAGCAGGCTGCCATGTTCCGCGAACTTTTCCCGGACCTTTCATCCATTGGCCTGCTTTACTGTTCCGGAGAACCCAACTCGCTCTACCAGGTCCAGGTCATCCGGGACCTGCTGGAGGCGGACGGCTGCAAGGTCGCCCTCTTCCCTTTCACCGATTCAAACGACCTGTCCAGCGTCACCATGACGGCCGTCAGCCAGGTGGAAGCCCTCTACCTTCCGACTGACAATACCGTGGCGTCCAATGCGGGTATCATCGACAACATCTGCCGGCCGGCCAGGCTGCCGGTCATCGCCGGTGAAAAGGGCATCTGCTCTGCGTGCGGCGCGGCCACCCTGTCCATCGACTACTATGATCTCGGTTTTGCCACCGGGGAAATGGCCGCCAGGATTTTGACCGGCCAGGCCGAAATAGGGAAGATGCCGGTCGAATACGCCCCCCGCTTTACCAAGCTGTACAACCGGGAGATCTGTGAGGAACTCGGCCTGGTCATGCCTGAAGAATACGAGGCAATCACGGATTAACCCCCGCGATTGAACCAAGCCATGAATTTAAGTTTCTCCAATCTCCTGGATCAGCTTCCGGGCGCTCTGGCACAGGGTATGATCTGGGGCATCCTGGCCATCGGCGTTTACATCACCTACAAGGTCCTGGATATGGCCGACCTGACCGTGGACGGCTCCTTCTGCACGGGAGGAGCTGTCCTGGCAGTCCTGCTGGTCCAAGGCTGGGGCCTCTGGCCGGCGCTGGCCCTGGCTGTCCTGGCGGGCGCGCTGGCGGGCCTTGTCACCGGCATCTTTCATGTTTTGTTCGGGATTTCACCCCTGCTGGCCGGCATCCTGACCCAGATCGGCCTTTGGGCCGTCAACCTGTCCGTCATGGGAAAGCCCAACCTGGCCCTCAACGTAAATCATTTCCGCCTGCTGGTCTCCCTGCGCTACCTGCAGGAAGTGATCAAGGGCGAGCGTGCCTTCCATGGATCGCCCCTTTTCGTTGCCGCCCTCTTTCTCCTGGCCCTGATTGCCCTGCTCTACTGGTTTTTCGGAACTGAATTCGGCACAGGGATCCGGGCCACGGGCGCCAACATCAGCATGGCCAAAGCCCAGGGCATTTCGACCGGATTTGCCAAAATTGCAGGCCTCATGCTGTCCAACAGCCTGGTGGCCCTGTCAGGCGCCCTCCTGACCCAGTATCAGGGATTTGCTGACATCAACATGGGCCGGGGGGCCATCATCATCGGTCTGGCAGCCGTTATCATCGGCGAGGTGCTTCTATCCAGGGTCTTTCGGAATTTCGCTCTTCGCCTGCTCAGCTCATCCATGGGAGCAGTCATCTACTTTGCTGTCATTCAGTCTGTACTATGGCTCCGGCTGGATCCCAATTACCTGAAGCTGCTCACGGCGGTGGTTGTCGCGGTTTTCCTGGCCCTGCCGCACTGGAAAAGCAGGCTTGCGCAGCTGTCGGCCTGGCGGAAGGGAGGCGGAGACCATGCTTGAGATCTGTCGTGTCAGTAAAACCTTCAACCGGAATACAGTCAATGAGAGCAAGGCCCTGATCGGGCTCAGCCTTTCGATTGATGAGGGCGATTTCGTCACCGTCATCGGCGGCAACGGCTCCGGCAAATCCACCATGCTCAACGCCGTCGCGGGTGTCCTGCCTGTCGACTGCGGGCGGATATTCATCGGCGGAACGGACGTGACCCGGCTGCCCGAACACAAGCGGGCCCCTTATATCGGCCGGGTCTTCCAGGATCCCATGATGGGGACGGCAGCCGGTATGAGCATCGAGGAAAATCTGGCCCTGGCCAAACGCCGGGGACAGCCTCGGGGACTCCGCTGGGGGCTTCCCAAAGCGGAGCGTGCCTTTTACCGGGAGAAATTGAAAGAGCTTGAACTGGGCCTGGAAAACAGACTTTCCGTCAAAGCAGGCCTGCTGTCAGGCGGACAAAGGCAGGCCCTGACCCTGCTCATGGCCACCCTCAAGAAGCCACGACTCCTGCTCCTGGATGAGCATACGGCAGCCCTGGATCCCAAAACGGCAAAAACCGTCCTGGAGCTTACAGAAAAGATGGTGGCCCGCCATGCCGTCACCACCCTGATGGTGACCCACAACATGAAGGATGCCATCGCCTTCGGGAACCGCCTGATCATGTTCCAGGAGGGCCGGGTGGTCATCGATGTGAAAGGTGAGGCCAAGAAGCAGCTGACCGTGGAAAAGCTGCTGGCCATGTTTGAAAGCATCAGTGCTTATGGGGATTTTGACGACAAGCTGCTCCTGGCCTGATCCAAGCCTTCATTTCCCGCCTGCCCGGGGGCCCCATAGGAGGGATCCAGCTCCTTGAGCTCCCGGAAGGTGTCAAGCTCAACCAGGTCGTCAAAGCCGCATTCCCGGATGTCGATCTCGAACTCCTCCGGGAAATAGTTGAGGGCGACGGCATCCCAGAAGCGTTCCCTGCCGCCGGGCATGCCGTAGACGTCCTGGATCCGCCCGGCCAGGCGGGCGCCGTCAGCGTCAGTCCAGTAGGAGATGCCGAACATGTGGTGGCAGTTCCGGCCGCCCAGGGTGAGGTCGGTGATCCGGCGGTCACGGCTTGTGAAGCACCAGTCGTCGGTCCGTTCCACCGGAACGCCCAGGTAGTTTGACCGGTACTGGTAGGGGGTAATGAGGCCGGGATTTTGCAAAAAGAGATCGGCTTCGAGCACATAGGCCGATTGCAGATGGCAGCGGGCACACATGAGTGAGGAAATATTGTTGGTTTCGTTGTAGGCCGGATTTTCAAGAAATTCGATCTGGGGGTACTTGTATAGGAGCTGGTCGAATTGTTCGGCCAGATAGCCGCGGACGATATAAATTTCTTCGATGCCCGCACCGGTCACCGCATCCAGCAGGGTGTCAATGATCCGCACCCCCTTGACCCGTATCAGTGGCTTGGGGGTGTTGAGGGTGATGGGTACCATGCGGGCGCCGAAGCCGGCGGCCAGGAAGATGGCTCTTTTTGCCCGGTGCGGCTCCAGGGCCTCCCTCCCCGCCTCCGTGACGGCGCCCTGCCGGATCCATCCATGAGCAGAGAGCTCGCCCAGGGCCCGGTTGACGCTGCCCAGCGACCAGCCTGTCGCCCCGGCCAGTTCTCTTTGGGTGACGCTCCCCCTGCCCTGGATCAGGCGGGCGAGCAAATCAAACTGCAGACGGGTCAGCTTCATGCCATTCCCCTTCCTATTCTCTTTTTATTCCAGGCGAAAAGACCCCGGACAACCAGGTTGACCGTCAGGATAAGCAGGGCGATGAAAGCCGCGCATTCCAGCATCATCTGGGCTTCAAAGCTGGTGATCATGAGAGACAGGGGCCGGGTGCCGGCTGTCGCCAGGAAGGCCACCGCCGAGATGGTCATCATGGAATTGACAAAAAAGTAGGTGAACATCTCCCCCAGGGTGCCGGCAGTCTGCGGGATGATCACATCCCGGATCACGCTGAACCTGCTGACGCCCAGGGTCTGGCCGGCGGCCTCCAGGTGCTGGTTGATCTTGGAAAGTGTGTTGTAGATCATCAGGTAGGGGGAGGCAAAAAAGTGGACCAGGTTGACCAGGATGAGGATGGCCAGGGTGCCGTAGATCAGGCTGCCCTTGAAGAAGAGAACGTAGGACAGGCCCAGCACGATGCCCGGGATGGCCAGGGAGGTCAGGGAGGCCAGGTGGAGCAGCTTGGACAGGCGGCCCCGGCTGCGGGCGGTCAGGTAGGCGGCAGCAAAGGTCAGCACCAGGCCAGTCAGGCTGGTAAAAAGGGCGATCAGGAGCGAGTGACCCAGGTTGGCGCCGGCGCTCATCTGGAAAGTCCGGCGGACATTGTCCAGGGATAGGCGCATGTCGGCAGGATATTTCCGGACCAGGGTCAAGAGCAGGAAGGCCCCGATGGGGAGCGCAACCCCCAGGCTGACCAAGGCAGATAAAAGATAGGCCAATCCGTCCCGGACCCGGTTTCGCGTGATACGAAAAGGTTTGCTGACAAAGGACTGGATGCCCCGGTCCCGGTTGAGGACATCCAGCAGGAAAGCAATCACCGCCGGTGTCAGAAGCACCAGGCCGATCGCGCTGCCTTTGCCGAAATCGAGCAGACCGATCACATCCTGGTACATCATGACCGGCAGGGTCCTGTACTGGCCCCCGATCATGAGCGGGACCCCGTAATCAATGATGATCAGGGTAAAGATGGCAAAGACCGTTGAGGTCAGAGGCCTTCGCAGATAGGGAACCGTGATGGAGGTGAACTGCCATCCCCTGGGAATGCCCAGCACCTCCGCAGCCTCATAGGGCGTGCTGTCCTCATAGCGGAGAATGTCCGACAGCATGAGGAAGGCGACCGGGAAGGAGTAGATGACGGAGCCTGTTACGATTCCCCAGAAACCGTAAACGCTGCCCTTCAGTCCCAGCCAATTGGTCAGAATCCCATTGGCCCCGAAGAGGACGACCAGGCCCATGCCGTGCGAAATCGAGGGAATCAGCATGGGCAGGGTAAAAAGCAGGGTAAAAAAACCTTTGAAGCGGATTCCGCTCCGTTCCACCAACCAGGCCAGAGCGGCGGCAAGCGCGACCGAAATAAGGGTCGATACAGTGGTCACCACCAGCGAATTTTTGAGGGCGTTCAAAAACTGTCCGGATGCCAGGAGGGCCCTGATGTCAATGCCTGCCATATGGGCCAGCATGCGGATCAGGGGCAGAAAAACGGAGAAGGCAAAAAAAGCCAGGAGCAGGTATTTTACGCCGGTCAGGCCCTTGCTGCCCTTCATGTCTCCTCCCTCGCGTAACGGATCAGCGATTCAATCTTGAGCCGGATGTTATGGATGACGAAACTGCGGATGTAGTCATTGGCCGGGTGATCCATCAGGTTTTGCGGTGTATCCAGCTGCTGGATCCGCCCCTCATGCATGACCATGATACGGTCGCTCATGGCGAAAGCCTCCTCCTGGTCATGCGTCACGTAAAGAATGGTGGAACCAAACTCCCTTTGGATGCCCAGGATCTCCGAACGGAGCGCCAGCCGGGTTTCCACATCCAGGGCGCTCATGGGTTCGTCCATCAGGATGATGTCCGGATTCATGGCCAGGGTCCGGGCCAATGCCACCCGCTGCTGCTGGCCGCCGGACAGGGCGTGCGGCTTCTTGTCCATGTGATCCGTCAGACCGACGCGGCCGATCAGGCGGAGGGCCGTTTCCCGGGCCAGGATCCTATCCCCGCTCTGTTTTTTCAGGGCATATTCCACATTGCCCAGCGCGGTCATATTGCCGAAAAGGGCGTAATTCTGAAAGACCATGCCCATCTTTCGCTGGGCCGGCGCCAGGCGGGTGATCTCTTTTCCGTCCTTGATGATCCGGCCGCTTTCGGCCTCTTCCAGTCCCAGCAGGATGCGCAGCAAGGTGGTCTTGCCGCAGCCCGACGGGCCCAGGATGGCCAGGAATTCCCCTTCCTCCACCGCAAAGGAGATATCCCGCAGGACCTTGTTGGGCCCGAATTTTTTGCTTATCTTTTCCAGTACCAGCTTGTGTTTCGGCATCAGTGGTCCCATTTTTCCAGCAAGCGGGCCTTCTCCTGCGGGGAATCATTTGACATATCAGCGTAGGGAATGGGGTCCGGATAGTTGTCGATCACAAAATCGCGGTCCTTGAAAATCTTCTCGGGGAAAAACAGTTCCTTGTCTTCGATGATCAGCTTATGGAGAAAGAACTCAAACACCTCCCTGACAGCGGGCCGCTCCTCCTTGCCCTTGATCATGGCGATGCCGTAGAGGGAATAGGGCGAGCCCTCCTCGAAAAAATAAATCTCCAGCCCGGCGCCTTTGCTGATCTCCGTGACTGTCTGCGCCGTCATGGCCAGGCCGATGGCCGCCTCACCCTGAACCAGGGCATTGACCGGGCCGGAACCGGAAGAGGTGTATTGGAGGATGTTGGGGGTCAGGGCCTCAAAATACTCAAAAGCCCGGTCCTCCCCCCAGGCATTGACCAGGGACTTCAAAAACATGTAGCCGGTCCCGGAGGCCTTGGGGTTGGGCATGGAGACCAGCCCCCTGTACTCCTCCCTGACCAGGTCCTGATAATTTTGCGGCAGGGGCAGCCCCCGCTCATCAAGAATCTGCCGGTTGACGGCGATGCAGCCGCCATTCCTCAATTCGGGGAGATACTTTCTGCTTTCGGGGATCAGTTCATCCAGATAAGGGGAGGTGTCATAGGCGGACAGGTCGGCGAAAAGCCCCTCCAGGCTGCCCAGGTAGCCGTAATCCAGTTCAAAGGAAATATCGCATGCCGTGTCAAGACCTTCCGCTTCTAGCTTGGCCGCGTGGGTTCCCGTTGGAAGATACTCCAAAACGACTTCGTAGTCCGGGAACTCTTCTTTCAGCCGCTTGTGGAAGTATTCGACGCGGTACTCCTCGGCGCTCAGGTAGACAAGGACTTTCTCCTTTTTTTCTTTGGCACAGCCGGCAGCCAGAACCAGGAAACTGATCGCAAGGATTAAAGAAATCAATTTTCTCACAGCAGGACCCCCTGTTACAATACTTCTCAGATACGGTCATTCTTGAACACCATCGCCAGGAATAGACAAGATTCCGCCATCAATTCGTTCAATTATTCTACACCATTTCCCCTTTTTCGGACAGGCCCTGCCGGACCCCGCTGCTCGGAATCCCTGCCGGCTGTCCTTGTGCTAAGATGACTGACAGGCTGATTGGCCCTTTTATCTTTTTGGACAAGGCGGATTGAATGAAAATTATCAACACATTGCTCGGTCTGCCGCTTGGCTATCTCATGTACCTCTGCCTGCTCCTGGTCCGAAATTACGGTGCCGCCATCATCCTCTTCACCCTGCTGACCAAGCTCCTCATGTTTCCCCTGTCTTTGAGTTCCCAAAAAAATGCCCTGATCATGGCAAAAATCCAGCCGGCTCTGGACGACGTCAAGCAACGGAACAGGGGCAAGAGCACCCTGATGATCGAAGAGCAGCGGGCACTTTTCAAGGCTGAGGGCTACAGCACCCTGAAAAGCCTGCTGCCGCTCCTGGCCCAGATCCCCTTGATCCTGGGCCTGATCAACGTCATCTACCACCCCCTCCAGCATCTGCTTCATCTGGATGCCGCTGCCATCAGCTCTCTCCTTGACAGGACTGCTGACCTGCTGGGCACCACCGCCGCCCGCCTGGGGACAGGCGGACAGCTCAAAGTCATGGAAACAGTCCAGGCCAGCCCCCGGCTTTTTGCCGGAATGGAAGGTGTCGGATCCATCCTGGACCTGGACACCTGGTTCCTTGGAACCCAGCTGACCCACTTGCCGGCTTTTGGTTCAATCACCCTCATCTATCCCGCCCTGTCGGGGCTCAGCGCCTTGGCGCTGGCGGCTTACCAGAACAAGCACTACATCCTCCAACTGACACAGGGCCCGGTCCGCAAGTGGCTGACCGCCGCCTTTCTTGTCGCCTTTTCGGTCTTCTTCGCTGCCATTCTGCCGGCCGGCATCGGCCTTTACTGGATCACAGGCAACCTGCTCTCCATCCCTGTTCTGGCCGCCTGCAACCGGATCCATGATCCCCGGCCCTATCTGGATCGTCTGCAGCGCGCTTCCAAAGTCAGGCTCAGCCGGCAGGAGCGGGCCGCCGCCCGCGCCCTGGCAAGGGGAAAAAGGCGGCGCCAGAAAATGGATAAAAAACGCTTTGCCGCCTGCCCGGGCAAGCAGCTTGTCTTCTACTCGGAAGGCAGCGGCTTTTACAAATATTTCCAGGGTTTTATGGATTTCGTCCTGGATCATTCCGACCTGACCATCCATTATGTGACCAGTGACTTCCATGACCGGATTTTTCAAAACACCCATCCCCGCATCCAAAGCTATTACATCGGCCCCATCGCCCTGATCCAGTTCATGATGAAGATGGATGCCGATATGGTGGTCATGACAACACCAGATCTGGAAACCTATCACATCAAGCGTTCCCTGGTCCGCAAAGACGTCGAATACATCTTCATCGACCATGGCATGGCCAGTTACCATCTCATGTACCGGAAAGGGGCCCTGGACCATTTTGACACCATTTTCTGCTATGGGCCAAGCAACATCAGGGAGGTCCGCGAAACGGAAAAACTCTACGGCCTGCCCCCCAAGAATCTTGTCAAGACGGGCTTCCCCCTGCTCGACTCCATGCTGCGGGAAGTTGAAGCGCTGGGCGAGATCCGAAACCAGCCCAGGATTATCCTGATCGCCCCCTCCTGGCAAAAAGACAACATCCTGGAATCCTGCCTGGAGGAAACTCTCAAACCCCTGCTGGCAACAGGCTACCGGATCGTTGTACGTCCCCATCCGGAATTTGTCAAACGCTTTCCGGCCAAGATCCGGGCCATCCAGGACCGCTACGCAGGCCTGCCGGACGACAGGCTTGAAATCCAGACCGATTTCTCCTCCAGTGAAACAGTTTATACAGCTGATCTGGTGATCACCGACTGGTCCTCCATCGCCCAGGAATTTTCCTACGCGACCAAAAAACCTTCGCTTTTCATCAACACCCCCATGAAAATCCTCAACCCCGAATACGACCGGATCCCCATTGTGCCACTGGATATTTCACTTCGCGATCAGATCGGCCTTTCTGTCGATCCCGACCAGCTTGACCGGCTGCCACAAATGATTGAAAGGCTTTTCCGTGAAAAAGATCGTTACGCTCAGCGGATCAGCGAGATCGTATCCCGTAACATCTTTGACCTGGGAGACGGCGCGCGGGGCGGCGGCAGCTACATGATCCGGAAACTGGAAATGAAACAGGAAGAAGAGAAATCACCGCCGGCTCATCAGCAGCCTGATATTGGGCAGGAGCAAGGCCGGGACACAGGCGCCCTGGAAAACCAGATCATGCGATTGGACCGGCTGCGTCAAGAGGGACGGCTGGGCGATCCCCGGCTGGAAGAGATCCTCAAGCAGCCCCTCTCCGACAGGGATCCGGCACTCAAGACCAGGGGCGATCTCCTGCTCCAGATCATGGAGGACCTCGAGTCCGCGGCCAGGGATGGAGAGGAGGGTCAGGCATGAGACGCAAAATCCCCGCCATCATCCTGCTGCTCACTGGTCTCTTCCTGGCCCGCAGCCAAACGGTCCAGGCTTACATTGACCCGGCCACCACCACCTACCTGATTCAGATTGTCTCGGCCCTTGTCATTACCCTGGGCGTGACCGCCGGCATTTTTTTTAACCGGATCCGCCTCTTTTTCCTGAATTTCCGTGTCAGCCTTGGAAGACTCTGGATCAGGCTTTTCGCAAAAAGAGACCGGCTGCCTGTCCCTGCGGACCGGACGCTGCGGACAGGAGCCAATGAAAAAATCGACAAGGTCAGCTTCCTGTGGGCCGACCGGCGCTCTTTCCGGGAGCGGCTGCTGTCCGCCCTCCCGGCCGCAGCCAGTCTTTGCTTTACCTTTTTCGTCTTCGGCATCTTCGAGCTTTACGCGGGCAATCTGGAAGATATGACCTTTTCCTTTGGCAGTCTTGTCGGCCCCTTGATCCTGATCGCCTCCGCGGGGACTGTCCTGATCGCTTTGGCATCCGCCCTCCTCCGGGGCCGGCTCTTTGATCTGACCCTGTCCCTGCTTCTTGGTTTGGGTCTTTCCCTTTATGTCCAGGCGAATTTCCTGAATGCGGGTCTGGGCAGGCTGACCGGAGACGCGGTTGCCTGGGAGGAAGTTACGGGTAAGATGGCGGCCAACCTTACTCTCTGGACCTTACTCATCCTGCTGCCACTTCTGGTCAGATTCCTTAGCGGGAAAACCTGGCGGCGCCTTGCCTTTATCCTCCCCCTGATTCTGGTGGGCACCCAGCTGATCACGGCCATTTTCTCTTATGCGGGGGAGCCCGGCCTGCGAAAGGACAGGTCTGACAGCTACCTGTCCAGGCAGGGAATTTATGAAGTTGCTGACGGCAACAACATCATTGTCTTCATTCTGGACCGCCTGGACAACCGCTTTCTGGACCTGGTCGAAAGCGACGACCCTCATTTCTTTGACCGTCTGGACGGTTTCACACGTTTTACCAACAACACCTCACGTTACAGCCAGACCTTTCCCTCCGTCACCGAATCGCTGACGGGCGTCCCCTACGACTTCAAGGAAGGCTACAGAGATTACTTAAAAAGAGCCTGGCGGGAGGGAAGCTTTATCCCCGGCCTCAAGGAGGCGGGTTTTACCTGCAAACTCTATCTGACACCCAGCCAGGCCTACGATGAGGCCCGTGACCTGTCACTGCTGGCGGACAATCTGGCCAAAGGCAGACCCGAGATCGACACAAGAAAGCTGCTGGCCAGCTTGATCCGGCTGAATGCCTATCGCTCAGTTCCCCTGGCTCTCAAACCTTTCTACTGGACAGGCAGTCAGGAATTTTCCCAGCTGACCCATGCCGCGCCTGGCCCCGCCCCCTACGAACTGGACGACCCGCTCTTCTATGACGGTCTCCTTAACCAGGGCCTGAAGGTCACGGCGGATAGCGGGAATTTCATATTCCTGCATCTGAACGGCTCCCACCCCCCTTTCACCATGGACGAACAGGCTCAAAGGGTGCAGGCCGGCAATTCTTCCTACCTGCTCCAGACCAAGGGCTGTTTCCACATCCTTTACGAATACCTGGACCAGCTCAAAGCCGTGAGGCAATACGCCGGCTCGACCATCATCATCACCGGTGACCACGGAGCCAGAAGCAGCGATGTCCTGCCGCCTGAAGCTGCCATGGTGACAGGACTCTTTGTGAAGCCCGCTGGCAGGGAGGGAAGTCCGCTTGAATTCAATGAGGCACCGGTCTCCTCCGACAATTTCCGGGCCACGGTCTGCCAGGCGGCCGGCCTGGATCAGGGCGCCTGTGGACCCGGCTACTTCGAGCTGGCCCCTGATCAGCAGCTGCCCCGCTACGTCTATCACCGCCTTTTCCCATCCGGAGGCAAGCCTGGCCGCCTTTTAATCTACCGGATTCTGGGGGATGCCGGGGATTTCAATAATTGGCAGCTGGCGGGTGAAGAAATCCTGCCCTAGAAATCAGTCCGGGAAAAACCACGGAAGCGGATCCTGCCTTTATTCATCAGAGGATTTTCGAAAGCGGTCGAAGAAATCTTGGGACAGGAGGGGGTTGGCTGCTACGCCTGACACCATTTCCCTGTAGCGGGCTGTGATGGCTTCCGCCAGGGGGAGCCCGGGGTAAATGGCATATTCGTGGAAAAAGGCATTGAGATCCGCCTTGGTATCGTAAATTTCATCCGCGATATCGGAGATAAAATAGCGGCTGTTGGGCAGGGCGATCCCTGAAATCAGGGGAACCCGGCTCCAAATGATCCGCCAGGGCCCCAAAGGGATGCCGGGCAGAGGCGAAACCCGCCGGTGTGTCCGCCGTTCGCTTTCGCGGACGAAACGGACGTCCTCCAGGATCATGCAAAGATCCGACAGGGCCTTTGATACAGAGGAGCGGGGGTAGGTGTACTGGAGGGTCAGCCAACCGCATAAATAAAGATAATGACAGGCCCTCAGCCGGATCAGGTTCTGCACCTGATCGGTTTCCTCCCGCCTTTTCAGAATCGAGAGTGAGGTAAAAAGAAGGCTGAGATCCCGGTAGCTGAGGCTGTCGGCAAAGGTCTTCAGCTCGGCCAGGGTCCGGATCTCTTTCAATTGGCCCAGCAGCCGGGACGAATCGGCCGGCAGCTGACTCTCAATCAGTTCCACCGGGAGCGGATGCAATTCCCGGCAGCCTTGGACGGCTTCCCTGAAAGACTTGTATTTGAGTGATTTCCTCCGCTTTCGCACTTCTTCAGGGTCCAGGTGCCTGGAACGGGCGGATCTGAGCAGGACGCCTGCCACCGGCGGTGAGAGCCGGCGGGCGGGCGGGCCTTCTCGATCAGCCTGGCGCTCGAGCAAAGCCATGACTTCCTTTTTTTCGGCCTTTTCGTGGGTCTCCCGTTTGATCCGGGGCGAGCGGATCCGGGCAAGGCGCGCATCTTCCCCTGAAGCGCCTTCCGGCTTTCGCATCCTGCCGTCTTTCTCTGAATGGTTTTCGTCCATGGCTGTCAGTCCCGGCCCCTATTGCCCCGGGCCGCCCCGGATTGCTGCAGGCAGCGCATCGATGGCGTCACGGATTTCAGCGGTTGTGAAGGTCAGCCGTTCCACGATTTCCGCCAGGCTGACATCGAATTCTTCCAGGGTTTTGGTGACAAAGCCGCTTGACTCCTTGGTAAAATTGATGGTATTGCCGGTGATCTGGCGGCCAAGTTCTTCCAGCGCCGCCAGTTGCTCATCCAGCCGTTCCAGAAGAATGGCCGCACTCTTGTTCTGCGAGGCTGACATGCGGACCGAGGCCTCGATGGTTTTCGCGCTCTCGACGATGCCCTCGCCCAGCCTGTCGGCGTGCAGACGTATCAGGTCGGACAGGCGGTCGATGTGGGAAACCAGATTCGTCTCCTGGCCGCTGTAAAGCGCCGTCATCTTTTCCGTGCTTGTCCCCATGATTTCCAAGTTGTCGCTGATAGCCGCCATTTCGTCAGCCATGTCATTTTTGGCCAGGGCCATCAGTCGCAGGGTCTCCTGGACGTCACGGACCACCTCCTGGCTTTCCAAGCGTGTCCGTTCCATGGTTGTGACCGATTCCTCCATCATCCTGGCACTGTTTTCAGCCACCTGGTAAAGGGTCTGGAGTTTATCCGGCAGGGACGACAGATGGACCGACAGGGCCTCAGCGACGGCCGAGGAAAAAGTTCCGGCCAGTTCAGTCATCCCCTTTTCCTGTTTTTCTGCCAGTGACCGTGCAAGCCCGGTCAGGGCATGGTTGGCTTCCTGGAGCGAAGGCGCCACTTCCTGGCTCATGATTTCCCGGACACTGATGCTGATGCCTTCTGCGAACTCACCCTTGGCCAATTCATTGGCCAGTTCGGAAAAGGCCTTGACTTCACCGCGCATTTTTTCCCCATAGCCAATCAATTCACTGACCAGGAGGGCAACGCCTGTTCGATCGGTAAAAACCGGCAGATAGCCTGACAGGGCAGTGACGACCCTGTCCCGTTCCTTATCCACATGACGTGCCGTACGGACGGCGTAGCCGTAGATGATGAGGGAAGCGGTCACCGAAAGAAGAAAGGCGGCCAGTGCCGGCGGGATGACCCGCCCGGTCATGTCCGCCATCATGGAGATGAGCAGGGCCAGCACCAGCCAGAGTGTCCCGACTGAAAAAGAGATCAGGGCGTAAAGCCTGCCGGCCGCCAGAAGCGGGGCTGGCTGCAACAAACCGCGTGCCTTCATAACAGGTTGGGGGTCGGGCAGGAGCCTTCCCTCAAAATTGGCCTGGCTGATCCGTCCCATCTCCTCCCCGAACAAGCGGAAATCCTCCCTTTCAGCGTTGGCAAAGACTTCCGCGACGGCATCAGCGGGAAGTGTCCCTCCCCTTTGCGCACTGGTCAGGATCATAACGGCCTCATCAGCCAGAACCGATCCGGAGCGGGTCAGACGGCGGTTTTTCAAAATTCCCGCTGCCAGGAGGGCAATCACCCCGGCGGCCACTATACCGGTTGCCACCATGATCACCATGAAAATGCTTGTGCTGTCCATAATAACCTCGTTTTTCACTTATCCTCACGCGTGAGCGCGAGTCCGATCAACTTTTCCAGCAATTCGCCATCCCTGTAGCCGGCCGCCCGGAACAGACGGGGGTACATGCTGATGCTGACAAAACCCGGAATCGTATTGATTTCGCTCAGCAAAAGGCGCTGGTCATCGGCCAGGAAAAAGTCGATCCTGGCCATGCCGTAACAGTCAATGGCCCGCCAGGCCTCTGCTGCCATCCGTTTCACCTGGCCGGCGGTCTGCGGGCTGATATCGGCCGGAATGATGAGCTGGGTGGTTGAGTGCTCCTCATATTTGGAATCATAATCGTAAAACTCCCGGTCGGGAACCACCTCCCCGATGGGGGAAAGTTCGGGATCCCCGTAACCGCCCAGCGCGGCAACTTCCAGTTCGCGGCCCTTGACTCCCTCCTCTATCAGGACTTTGCGGTCATGGGAAAAGGCGTGGCTCAGCGCCTCCTGCAGAAAGTCCCTTGACTGAACCCGGGAAATTCCCAAAGAAGAGCCGCCCCGTGCCGGCTTGGTGAAAAGCGGAAAGCGCAGTCCCTCAATAAGCCGGTCGATCGACCGCTCGTCCAGCTTTCGCCAGGTATCGCGGTCAAGTGAACGCCAGGGTGTATGCGCGATACCCATTTTCTCAAAGATGATATTGGCAAGGCTCTTGTCCATGGCCAGGGCGCTGGCGGCCATGCCGGCACCAACGAAGGGAATCCCCGCCAGTTCCAGCATGCCCTGGAGGGTTCCGTCCTCCCCCTTGGGTCCATGCAAAACGGGAAAGACACAGTCAGCGGCATAACTGACTGTCTGCCCCTCCCGGCTCAAAAAAAGGAAATGCTTGCCTGTATCCGGCACCAGGGTTGCCGGGAAAACAGGTCCCCGGTCGAACCAGCTGCCGTCCCGCATGGCTCCGGTCGGGCCGAAATAGGCGTACCAGCTGCCCGCCCGGGTAATGCCGACGGGCAGCGGGCGGTAACGGTCACTCTGACGGAGGGTGTCAATGATGAAGGCCGCAGACGAGCGCGAGACTTCGTGCTCCCCCGACCTTCCGCCGAAAAGAACAACCACATTCAGTTCAGATTCCATCGGGATCCCCGAGACTCTTCTTGTTGCGGGTGATGTTGACCAGGATGTCCGTCAGGTGATTTTCCAAATTGGTCATCATCTCCCGGGCGTAGTGAATGGCGGCCACCCGGATATCCGCCCCCTGGCGGGTCGCCTCGTCGATCAGGGCGGAAGCGTTGTTGATCGCCTGCTGGGTCACCTCATGCTCGTCGATCATCCGGGCCATCTGTGCCTCGGCGTCACGCATGATGGTGTCGGCCTCCCGCCTGGCCTGGTTAATCAGCTGCCTGTTTTGCTGCAGCACCCATTTGGCCCGGTCAAGTTCCTCCGGCAATCCTTCGCGGATCATGCGGACCAAAAAGAGCATTTCTTCCCGCTCGACCAGGCATTTATCAGAGAAGGGAAGGTTTTTGGCCTCCATCAATTCGGTTTCCAGCCGATCCAGCAGGGTCGCGGCATTCCTGTCATCCCGCTGGCGGGCGGGCCGTCGGTTTTCTTCCCTGGCCCTGTCATCCATCCGTCTGTTTGGGTTATCGTTCATGCGCCAACCTCCCGCTGTCACAAGCGCGCAGATCTCCGCGCCCTAGCTTGTGGCCTCTTGCCCATAACTTTCAATTACTTCCGATTCAATCACCGCGGGAACCATGCCCTCAATGTCACCGCCCAGCCGCAGCAACTCGCGGACTAGCGACGATGAGAGATGGCGCTTGTCAGGAAGCGAGGGAAGAAAGAGGGTATCGACTCCTCCGCCGATCCTGCGGTTGACTTCGGCCATGGCCGCTTCTTCTTCAAACTGTGCCCCGCTCCTCACGCCACGGACGATGGTCTTCACTTCGTTCTGCCGGCAAAAATCAACCAGGAGGCCGTCCAGGGGAATGACCTGGACTTGCGGACAGCCATCGAAGACCTTGCGGATCCATGACGCCCGCAGAAAGCGGTCAGCGGCCGGTTTTTTCCGGGAATTATCAAAAACCGCCACATAGAGCCGGTCGCACAGCTTGAGGGCCCGTTCCGCCACATCCAGATGACCGGCCGTAAAGGGATCAAAGGTTCCCGGAAAAACCATACTCTTTCGATCTTTCAATTGAAGAGAATTCATCAGGCGCCTATCCTCTTGCCGGAAATTGTCATCATCCTCTTATTGGGACTGAAACTGGTAAAAGGATAGCACGCCTCTGCCATACTGACAACTGCGAAGCCATGCCAGAGGCGGGCTGAAGAGGTTGGCAGCAAGCTCTTCGCCGTCCGTTTCAACAATGAGGATTCCGTCTTCTTCAAGCAGGGCCGCGAGCTTTTCCGCCCGCAGCCTCAGAAGGTCTGCTGCCTGAGGCCAGGGCGGATCCAGGTAGATGAGATCGAAAAGATTTTTCTGCCGGACCAGCCTTTCAAGGCGGCTGCGGTAATCACCCGGGAGAACGACCGCCCCCTCGCCCAGTTTGGTCCGCCTGATGTTTTCGTAAATGGCAGCCAGGGCCTTGCGATTATTTTCAATCATAACGGCCCGGCTCGCCCCGCGTGACAGGGCTTCAAGGGCAATTTGTCCTGATCCGGCGAAGATGTCCAGGACACGGGCCCCCTCCACCCGGCTGCCCAGGATGGAAAACAGGGCCTCCTTGGTCCGGCCGGGAGTCGGCCGGCAGGTCAGGCCCGCAGGCATGACCAGCTTCACACCCTTGGCTTTTCCGCTGATGATCCTTGGCATGCCGCCGCCCTCACAATCCCGGGTGTTCCAGCCTTTTCCCATAGCGGAACCGGAAGGCTTCCATGATCATGGCATTCTCCTTTTTCTCAAGGAAGGGGTCCTGCCGGAAGAGCTGGTCGCAGGCAGCGGCTGCTTCGCGCAGGAGTTCACTGTCTTCATAGAGATTGGCAACCTTGAAATCGGGCAGTCCGTGCTGGGCGACCCCGAACAGATCACCGGGACCCCGCAAAAGCAGGTCTTGATCTGCGATGGCGAAACCACTGTGATGGCGGCAGAGGGTCTGGAGGCGTTTGCGGATCAGCGGATCCTGGCTGTCGCTGACCAGAACGCAATAGGACTGGCGGGAGGACCGCCCGACCCGGCCCCGGAGCTGATGGAGCTGGGACAGGCCGAAGCGCTCAGCGTTTTCGACCACCAGCAGGTTTGCGTCCGGCTGGTCGATCCCCACCTCAATGACTGTAGTCGAAACCAGGATATCGAGCTCACCCCGGCCAAAAGCGTCCATGACCGCCAGCTTCTCCCCGGCCCTCAACCGCCCGTGCATCAGGGCGACCCGTTTGTCGGGGAAAATGTGCTTCGACAGCCTTTCATGGACTGCGTCAGCTGAGTGGGCTGCCACGGTCTCTGAATCTTCAATCATGGGACAGACGACATAAACTTTGAAACCTTTTTCTATCTGGCTTCGCATCAGCTGGTCGATGCGGGTCCGGTCCTTTTCGGTTGCCGTGTAAGTCTTGACCGGGAGCCTTCCCGCAGGCATTTCCTTTATTTCTGAAATATCCAGGTCACCGTAGAGTATCATAGCCAGGGTCCGGGGTATGGGAGTCGCTGACATGACCAGAACATGAGGGATCCGATCGCCCCGGGAAGACAGGGAAATACGCTGGGCCACCCCGAACCGGTGCTGCTCGTCAGTCACACAGCAAGCCAGCCTTGAGAATACCAGGTCCCCCTCCAGGACGGCGTGGGTGCCGATCAGGATGTCGATGGCCCCCTCTTCCAGCCCGGCAAGCAAAGACCTTCTTTGGGCTGCGGGCGTCGCCCCGGTCAAAAGTGCAATTTCAAGTCCGCTCCCTGCCAGCAGTTCGGAAATTGTTTCCGCGTGCTGACCGGCCAGAATGGTGGTCGGTGCCATCATGACCGACTGCCAGCCTTCCCGGCAGGCAGCTGCCATGGCCATGGCAGCGACAACCGTCTTGCCCGAGCCGACATCGCCCTGGACCAGGCGGTTGGCTGGCACCTGCTTTCGGAAATCTTCCAGGATGTCCTGCAGGGCCCCGGCCTGGGATGACGTGAGCTCGAAAGGCAGGCGGTCGATCTGCTCTGCCAGCCAGTCTTCAGTGTCGCGGCCGACTGTCATGGCGGGCCCTTTTTGCCTGTGCCTCCCCGACTTGAGCGAGCGGAGCCCCGCCATGACCAGAAAGAGTTCTTCAAAGGCAAGCCGCCTGCGCGCCAGCTCGATATCGCGCAGGCATGCAGGAAAATGAATGCGGCGCATGGCGAAATCAGCAGTTGCCAGTCTGGCTGACGAGCGGATGGCCGGGGGCAGGGTTTCCTCCTTGAAGAAGCCTGCCTGGTCAAGCGCTGCCTTGACCGCCTGCCGGACGGTCGACTGATAAAGGCCGGCAGTCAGCGGATAGACAGGCAAATAATCCGGCAGACCGTCTTGATCCTGGAGTCGGATGTCGGGATTGACGACCTGGCGCCTCCTCCCCTCCCCCTCAATCCTGCCGCGAAAGAGGTAGCTGACACCGCGCCGGAGCCGGTCGGCAACCCAGGGCTGATTAAACCAGACAGCCTGGATCGAACCGCTTGGGTCGGAGAGGCGGGCCCTGAGGGTGGTCAGCTTGCCGTGCCGTGACAGGGCTGGGATATTTTCCAGAACCGCCATGAAAGAGGACACGGTGCCGTCCCGTAAGCTGTTGATTGGAACCCGCTCCTGCCAGTCTTCATAGGATCGCGGCTGGAGCCAGAGCAGATCATGAATCCTTTCAACGCCCAGCCGGGCAAACATTTTCGCCCGCTTGTCCGAGATGCCCGGCAGGATGGTGATTTTGTTCTCAAGCCAGGCGCCCGCCTTGTCAGACACAAGCGCCCTCCCCCTTTGCCGGAATTTCGGCGGACTTGCCGTAGCGGCAAAGAAGCCGGACCGGGCATTGGAAACAAAGGCGGCAGCGGGCCCGGCACAGGTCCCGGCCGTGAGCCACCATCAGGTGGCCCCAAAGGGTCCAGGCCTCCTCCGGGATGACCTGTGCCAGATCCCGCTCGATCCGGGCAGGCTGGTCACTGTCGGTGAAACCGAGCAAACGGCTGATGCGCGCGCAGTGGGTGTCAACCACGATGGCCTGGCCGCCGAAGGCGTCTCCCACGATCAAATTGGCGATTTTGCGTCCCACGCCGGGAAGAGCCATCAGTTCTTCTCTTGTTGAAGGCACCTGGCCCCGGTGTTTCTCCGCCACCATCCGGGCTGTTCCCCGCAGCGCCTTTGCCTTGGCGCGGAAAAGGCCGCAGCTCCGGATCAGGCTTTCAAGTTCCTCCTGATCCGCCCCGGCCATGGTTTCCGGATCGGGAAAACGTTCAAAGAGCTGCGGCGTAACCCGGTTGACACGTTCATCCGTGCACTGGGAGGCCAGGATGGCGCCGGTCAGAAGCTCCCAGGGCGTCCGGTGCGTCAGGGTCACCGCAGCTTCCGGATAACGGCGGGCCAGGACCTCGGTGACCTGGCGGGCCCGATCCCGCCTTTGACCGGTCACGGTGACTCCTCGAGCAGGTAACAGGTTTTGACCAGGACCCGGTCGTCACCCGGCCGGTAGACCTCCATCTCGACCAGGGTCCCGACTGCCTGCCCGCCCAGGAAAGCCATCAGGTCACTGACTGCTTCCATGGCCTGTCCGTTAATCCGAAGCAGGATGTCACCCGCATTCAGCCCCGCCGTGTAGGCGGCGCTTTCGGGTTTGACCAGATTGATATAAAGGCCCGCGGGATAATTGAACATCTTGCGCAGGGCCTCATTGTCTTCATCACCCAGGACTGTAATACCCAGGGAGGCTTTGACCTCAGGCAGGGGATCGGGCTGGTCCAGAATCCGGCTGATGACATCCAGCACAATGGGCGAAGGCACGGCATATCCCAGATGTTGGGTGTAGATACGCTTGAGGTAGCCGCTGGCAATGGCGACAACCCGGCCCTCATCATTAATCAGGGGGCTGCCCGCGTAAACGGGCAGCGTCGGGATGCTGGTTTCGATCAGGCCGACCGGGGACCCGTCCTCCTCAAAGGAAGTCCGGTAGAGCGAGGTGACGCAGCCTGAGGAGAGGCCCCCCTCCCCGATCAGCACCGGCGGGTAACCGATGCTGTAGACCGGGGTTCCGACGGCCAGCCGGGCTTCCTTGTCCAGGGTCTGTGCCGGGAAGGTCACGTCACCCCGGTCTTTAACTCTCAGAAGAGCCAGGTCGACCGTTGACTGGTAGCCGATCAGCACCGCCTCAAAGGCCTGATCAAATCCGCGCACGTAGAGGCGGATGGAGGCGTCGGCCAGCAGATTGCCGCGGAAGTCAAGGGCGCGCTCGAGCAGGCTGAAGGTTGTGACAATGATTCCGGACTCGTCCACGATCAGGCCGGAAAAGAACTCTTCCCTCTTTGCGTAAAGCGATGAGGCAGGGATGGAGACATGGACGGATACCACGGAGGGTGAGACGGCGGCAAACAAATCTGACAAAGAAGGTTCCCGGTCCTCAGGTTCAGGCTCTTCCTCTTCCGGGACAGAGACCGGCTCGGTCGGCGGGCTGCTGATTGTGGTCGTGGTGGTCGACGTGGTTTTCCGGCTTGTCGTCGGCGGAGAGGTCGTCTCAGTGGCAGGTTCCGTGACAGGGGGCCTGGATCCGGGGCAGGACAGAGGGATGAGCAGGGCCGCAAGCAGGAAGGCGGCAATGAGTATGATGAGGCCGGTTCGGTCCTTTTTCACAATGAAACCCCCTTCGCCTTAGACTGAAAGCAGTTTACCGGGCACATATAACCATTCTATGAACAGCCGGCAGGCAGGCTCCCCGCTTAAGGCCTGGCTACGGTGAAGGTAATCCGGGCGCCACCGAGCTCAGCCGATTGACCGGCCTCAATGTGCTGGCTGTGGCGTTGAATGAGTGCCCGGGCGATGTAGAGCCCCAGGCCGGACCCTTCGCCATGGCGGGACTTGTCCGCCTTGTAGAAGCGGTCGAAGATGCGGGGCAGATCTTCCTGGGCGATTCCCGGGCCGTTATCCTCAACGGAGACCCGGATGGAACGCTCACTGACTGCCGTGCTGACGATGATGATGCCCTTTTCGGGTGTAAAGCGGACCGCATTGGCAATCACGTTGTTCAGGACCCGGGTCAGCTGCCCCGTGTCGCCCACGGCCCGGACAGGCTCCTCGTAACGATGGTCGAAGACCGTCTCCAGTTCAATCTTCTTTTCTGCCAGCATGGGCTCGAAAGACTGCTTGACCTGACGGATCAGGGAATAAAGGTCGAAGACTTCTTTTTTCAAGGTGGTCTGGCCTTCCAGGCCGGTCTGATCGAAGAGGGTGTTGATCAGGCCTTCGAGGCGGTTGGTCTCCAGCTTGATGATGTCCAGGTAATAGGCGTACTTCTCCTCCGCAATGGTCCCGTCCCGCATCCCCTCGATGAAACCGCCGATGGAGGTGACCGGTGTGCGCAGGTCATGGGAGACATTGCTCAGAAATTCCGAGTGCTGCTCCTCCCTTTCCTCAAACTGAGCGATCAGCATATTGAAGGTATGGACCAGCCGGGTCAGGTCGTCCTGGCGTCCGGCCGGTATGGCCAGGTCCCCGCCTGGGTCCCCTTCCATGCTGACCCGGGCGGAAAGATCACCGGCATAGACCGCGTTGGCTGTCTTGGCGAGGGCGGAAATGGGCCTCGTGATATTGCGTGACAGCCAGATAATGATCACCAGGGAGAGGATGAATGCGGCAGCAAAGGAAATCGGCACGTTGTGCTCCAGGAGAAAAGCGCTGAAATTCTCCGCATGATGGCGCTTGAGCAGGATCACTTCCCCGGTGTAGAGGTCGCCATGGACGCCGATGGGCGCGCTGGCCACAAGCCATGCCGCCGATTCCTCGAGCAGGGAGGCAAAGCCGGTCTTGTCACCTGCCTGGCAAAAGACTGCATGGCCCTCGTTGCGCGCCTCCTGGGGCAGGATGGGGTCACCTCTTCCCTCACTTCCCGAACGCTCCAGCAAAAGCATGGTTTCCAAAGGGATGCCTGTGTGGTGGATAATCTCCCCCCTGGCATTGACGATCCAGACAAAGGATCCGGTCGACCGGGCGGCAAAGGAAATATGCCCCTTGATGTCCGGGCTGGTGAAGGTGGTATGGGCGGCGTCCATTCGGCTTTCCGTGAGGTCGGCCAGTTCGATGGCGTTGCGCTTCAGCTCTTCCTGCCGCTGCTGCCAGGAGGAATAGCTGTAAATGGTGCCGTAAATCAGGGCCAGTGCCAGAAAAATGACCAGAATGGCAGCCGAAATCGTCAGCAAGGTCCGGGTGTAGATGGACAGCCGTTTCACGCTTCAGCCTGATCCTTCAATTCAAATTTGTAGCCCACGCTCCAGACGGTTTTGATTTGCCAGAGCGGATGCTCAATGACATCCAGCTTTTCCCTGATCCGTTTGATGTGAACATCGACCGTCCGCTGCTCGCCGTAGTAATCCATGCCCCAGATATGTTCCAGAATCTGGTCGCGGGTATAGACCCGGTTGGGATGCGAGGCCAGAAAGAAAAGAAGTTCAAGCTCCTTGGGCGGCATGTCAATCTCCCTGTCGCCGACCCGGACCGCGTAGCGGATACGGTCGACCACCAGGCCGGGATAGGTGACCACTTCCTTTTTGTTGGTCTCCGTGACTGCCGCGGGGTCCGGGGCATTAAAACGTCTCAGGACGGCCTTGACGCGCGCCAGGAGCTCTTTGGGGTCAAAGGGCTTCAGGATGTAATCGTCGGCGCCCAGTTCCAGGCCGATGATCTTGTCCAGGGTGTCGCTTCGCGCGGTCAGCATCAGGACCGGGACATCCGATTCGCGGCGGAGCTGCCGCATGATGTCAAAGCCGCTCATGCCGGGCAGCATCAGATCCAGAATGATAACATCCGGCTTGACGGCGCGGACCATGGGCATGACGGCGTCTCCTGTATAGCAGGAAACAACCTCAAAACCATCCTTTTCGAAATAGAGCTTGAGCAGTTCGCTGATATGCTTGTCGTCATCGACGATCAGTACCCGTCTAGATTCTTCCATCCTGAGCTCCTCAATCTTTTAAAGCTGCGGTTCTTCCCAGACCTCGTCGAGAAGATCCTCCCCTGCCGGGTTATGCTCTTCCTCCTCCGCGTCATTTTGAAGCAGTGAGGAGATTTCCCCGAAAAATGATCGTATGTCCCCGAAAGCGCGGTAGACGGATGCGAAGCGAATGTAGGCCACCTCGTCTATTTTCCTCAACTGTTTCAAGACCAGCTCCCCGATCTCAGACGTGGTAATCTCCCGCTTGAGCGCGTTGTCGGCTGCCCGCTCCACCTGGTCGATCAGTTCCTCAATCTGCTGGGTGGTCACCGGCCTTTTTTCACAGCTTTTCATGATGCCGATCAGGAGTTTCTGCCGGTCGAAGGGCTGGCGGCTTCCATCCTTTTTGATGACCATCAAGGGGATATTCTCGATCCTTTCATAAGTCGTAAACCGCGTCCCGCAAAGGAGGCATTCACGTCTGCGGCGGATGGTGGTCCCGTCGTCGGACGGCCTCGAATCAACGACCCGGTCATCGTTGCCTTCACAGTTGGGGCATCTCACCGATCCCGCCTCCTCTCCCTGATGGGCAGACAGGACGACCGGATCATGGATCCGGCCGCACCCCCGTCATTCTGTATGTGGTCCTGGCCTCACCGCTTGTGGGGCCAGGTCTTTCCGCGACAGAAGGTCAGCGGTCGATCTCATCGTCACGCAGGAACCAGGGTAAAACCCTGCCCTCCTGCCTGCCAGCACGTGCTTTCCCAGGCGCCGGACCCGTCCCTTCAAGGGGGGCCTCATCGAGGACACGGGGAATATTGCGGTTATGTTTGGCCGCATTTTCAGTCGCGCGGCCGATCATGTCAGCCATGGCCAGCTCGTCGTGCCGCTGGCTGGTCCGGCTGAAACCGGTTCCCTGCAATCCCTGTTCCGCTCCGGGATCTCTCATCGGCCCTGTCCGCGGCGGCCGCAGGAAGTCAGGCAGGTCGTCAATGGCGGAGCGTGAATCCGGCGCAGCTGCCTGGCGCTGCGGCATGCCGAATGCGGGCTGGGGCATCTGGCCGTGCCCGGCACGGGCTCCCCGGCCCGGCACGCTGTCGCCTCCGAAACGGCTTGCAATAATGGTGATGACCAGGTCATCCTGCATGTTCTCATCGATGACCGCACCAAAGATAATCTCGGCATCAGGCGAAACGGCTTCACGGACCTGGGAGGCAGCCTCGTTGACTTCCTTCATTTTCATGTCATGTCCGCCGGTGAAATTGATAATGATGCTCTGCGCCCCGTCTATGGTCGTGTCGAGGAGCGGGCTGGTCATGGCCTGTTTTACGGCAGTAGCCGCCCGGCTCTCCCCGTTGCCCCGCCCGATTCCCATGTGGCAGATACCGGCATTGGTCATAACCCGCCTGACGTCCGCCAGGTCCAGGTTGATCAGGCCGGGAACCGCCACCAGGTCGGAGATGCTGGAAACACCGTACTGGAGCACCCGGTCGGCCAGATTGAAGGCCTCATCGAGGGTGGTGTCATCGCTGGCGATTTCAAGAAGTTTGTCATTGGGGACCACGATCAGGGAATCGACATGCTGCTGGAGTTCACGGATACCTTTTTCCGCGTTCTGCCGGCGGCGGGATCCCTCAAAGCGGAAGGGCGTCGTGACGACCGCAACCGTCAGAATCCCAAGTTTTTCCGCCACCTGGGCGATTACCGGCGCCCCCCCGGTACCGGTCCCTCCGCCCATGCCGGCCGTGATGAAGAGCATATCGGTGCCTTCAAGGGCTTTGGAGATTTCCTCGATGTTCTCTTCCGCCGCCTTCTGGCCCAGCTCCGGCTGCGCGCCGGCACCCAGACCGCGCGTCACCTTCTCGCCGATCCGGATCGTTTCGCTTGCCTTGGAATGCTGGAGAACCTGATGGTCGGTATTGACCGCGATGAATTCGATGCCCTGGACACCGCCCTCGATCATACGGTTGACGGCATTGCAGCCGCCACCGCCAATTCCGATAACCCGGATGTTCGCGTAAAATTCGCCACCAACCCTCATGCTGTAATCGTAATCCGCCACCTGATGCAACTCCTTTCATCTTTTCCCTTTTGAAGCAGTTGCCTTTGTTGCACCCCTGCCTGAAACGGGCCTGCCGGGCACAGAAGCCTCTCTTTTCAGCCCGCTACAAGAGAGGAATACACTCGTAGTATTCTACATTAACACGCTTGACCGTGCAAGCAAAACCGCTGTTTGATGGGACTCTTCCCCTCACTCGGCCGGCCTTTCCTGACCGCCTTCCCCCGCTTTCCGGGTCCGGTTCTGGCGGCGATCCCTGATATCCTTATACAGTTTTCGGGAGATGAAATTGATATTCCGGAAAAGCCTGTAGGCAAAAATGAAGGCGACAATCAGGGAAAAGTCGTATTTCAACTGTTGACCCAGGGCGGTGATCAGGGCCGCGATAACCAGATTGACCGCAAACTCAACCAGAAACTTCCCCGGCTCAAAGTCCCCTTCCTGCAAAGCATTCCATGAGCCGGTCAGGGCTTCGGCGCCGACCAGGGTAAAAACGGCCAGATAGGGCACCACGCTGGCAGGCAGAGGAATGTTGGCAAATAAACCTAAGAGCAAACCGATCAGAAGACCGATGATAATCAGCATGGCTGCGCCTCCAGGTAATCCTGCGACTGCTTCAAGGCACCGTGTAATCGACGGCATGGCCCCCACCGGCATCAGGGCGGAAATAGGCGGTTTCACCGCTCAGATCCAGCTCTCCTCCTGCTTGCGGAATGATGTCTTCACGCTCAAGCAGGTAGTCAAGCAAGGCCAGTTTCTCTTGCAGCTGTCTGTTGTCTTCAAGTCTAACACGTATCTCCCCGCCCTGCGATAAAGGGATGAAGAGAACAAAGAGCTTGCCCCCGAGCTGTCTGATCTGGCGGACTTTTGCCATCAGTCCGGGACCTGTCCCGCCCGCCTCATCGTGCCGGATCAGGCCGGCGATCAGGTGCGACGCCGCGGACAGCTGCCCGGGATCCTCCACCGGGAGCGGTTCCCCCCGGACGGTTTGGCCGGTGACGGCGATACCCTCAAGAACAGGCAAGGCGAAGTCAGCGTCCTCTGCGATCCTCAGGACCTCATGCTGCCGGTCAATCAGGGCATAGCCGCCTGAAATCCGGACGGCCAGTACTTCCACCTTCTCCTCCACAATGACTGCCACCACGGAGGGAAAGCGGAAACGGACTTTCACCTGGCGGATCACGGGATAGGCCGCCAGGATATCATCTTCAATGCTGCCGTATCGAAGGGACAGGAAACGGCTGGGTGAACCTCCCAGTTTTTCAAGAAAATGATGACCCTCCCGGGTCTTGGCAAAAGCCTTGATGGCCGCCTGATCCGTCATGCGGCAGCCGGTCACGGTGACATTTTCGATGTAAAACTGAGGGAGAAAGGCAACCAGGACGGCCGCCGAAAGCAAAAGAGCAAATAAAAGCAGCAAGCGCGAGGGCCAACCGGCAAAATGCCGGCGCCTCCTGTCCTTGGCGCGTTTTCGCCGGTTTTCATCCGTGAAGGGCGAAGGCTGGAAAATGGGCGGATAGGGGTGGTTTCCGCCCCTCCCGGGCGAAGCCGGCCCGCGGGAATTTTCAGAATTTGGCCATTTCATCTTTTTCAACCGCCGATGCGACGGTCCCGGCAATGACAGCGGCCGCGTCAGGCGTTGCCCAGCGGTGGGCGCTCTCACTCATGGCTTGGAGCAGATCGGGCCTGGCGATCAGGTGCTCCAGAATTTCAAGCAGCCGCCGGCTGTTGAACTCCTCATCACTGAGAACCAGGGAGGCGCCGGCTTCCTCCATGGCCCGTGCATTTTCTGTCTGGTGGTCGTCAACTGCATGCGGGAAAGGAATGAGAACCGAGGGCTTGCCCTGAGAGGAGATCTCGGCACAGGTCATGGCGCCGGCACGGCCGATAAAGAGATCGCAGGCGGCAATCCAGTAGGGAGCATCGTGAAAAAAAGGTTCCGCCTCCAGCACACCGGGCAGGGCCGCGATCTCGCCGGCGCAGTCTACACTGCTCTGGACCCCTGTGCTGATGACCAGGCGCAGCCGGGGATACCGGGCCATGAGCGCCGTCCAGCCGCCTTCATCGTCCATATGGGCAAAGGCCGTGTTGATGGTTCTGGAGCCCAGGCTCCCGCCCATGGCCATGATCAGGAAGATCTCTTCGCCGAGCCCCAGGGTTTCCCTGGCCCTGGCCCGGTCAAGTTCGAGGAAAAGAGGCCGCACGGGATTGCCGCTGAAAATGATGCGGCCTTTTTCAGGGAGGTGAACCCGGCTCGACTCATAGCTGATGAAAACGGCTTGGGCCCTGCGGGCGAAAAGGCGGTTGGCTCTGCCGGGAACGGCGTTTTGCTCGTGCAGTATGTAAGGAATCTTCATGCACCGCGCGGCAGCGATCAAGGGAGCCGAAACGAAGCCACCTGTCCCGATGACAAGCAGCGGCGCCTCCTCTTTCAGAAGCGACCTGCTCTTCAGCACGCCCGTCATGTTCTTCCACGCCCAGCTGAAATAGCGCCGGTCTTTGCGGTGAGGCATGTTTTGCGCTGGAATGGGGCGGAAGGTGTAGCCTTCCGATTCGACCATGGACTGTTCCAGGCCGCCCGCCGCGCCGCAGAAAATGAAAGAGACGGAGGGCAGGGCCTCCCGGATGGCTGAGGCGATGGCAAAAGCGGGGTAGATATGACCGCTTGTGCCGCCCGCCGCGATAACGATGGTTTGGGAAGATTTTTTCGGGTTCATTTCTGTCTCAGGTCAGACGTCCGTCCTCTTTATATGTTTATACAGCGTAACCCATGTCGCTGTCTTCATCAAGCGAGCGGCCGCCTGCTGCCTGATCCGGCGAAGTCCTGGTTTTGTCGACAATCCGCTCCAGGACAGGGTCGGTCCTGACGGCTGATTTAGACACACACAACACCAGCCCGGATGCCAGTGCAAAGAAGAAATTGGCGGTCCCCCCATAGCTGAAAAAGGGCAGGGAAATTCCCGTCGTCGGGATCAGGCTGACCGACACGGCCATGTTGAGAAAGGCCTGGATGGCGACCAGGAGCGTGTTGCCCGCGGCAACCAGAACAGCCATCTGTGAGGAAGCCTTTCTTGCAATCAGGATTCCGATTACCAGCAGAGCCAGGAAGAGGAAGATGACGCCTGCCACGCCGATAAAACCAAGCTCCTCCCCGATGACAGGCAGGATGAAATCATTGTGGGCCTCGGATAGCCAGTTAAGTTTCTGCACACTTTTGCCCAAACCTTTGCCCGTCAGCCCGCCCGAACCCAAAGCCAACTCCGCCTGCTCGATTTGCATGCGGTCGTCCTGGCTCGCCCCCTCCCGGTCGCGGAAAGTTCCAATCCGCTTGAAGGCGTGGGCGAAACGCTCATTGACGTATTCAACGGAGGACTGCCGGGTGACCAGCTGATAGGCCAGCCCCAGGACCAGGGCGGCAACAAGCAGGATGGCAAGCAGCTGAAAGAGGCCGGTCAGCCTTGACTTGAGCGGGATGTCGGCCAGGAAAAAAACCAGCAGGCTGATCAGGCCAATAATGAGGGCGCCTGACAAATGCGGTTGAATCAGGGTCAGAAAGATCCAAAAACTGATCAGAAGCGCGGGCCAGGTGACATCCAGGAAGGCCTGCCTTGAAAGAGACGACGCCGGTTTTCCCCGGGCCCTTTCGCGGGCCTCCTGCCAGCGGACTTTTTGGCGGCGGGAGTAATAGCCGGCCAGGAAAAAAACGGCTCCGACCTTGGCCAGTTCAGAGGGCTGAAAGCTGATAAAGCCCAGATCCACCCAGCGCCGGGCCCCGTTGATGACCATGCCGCCCAGCCTGCAATAGATCAGGCTTCCAGTCACAAAAAGGTAGAGAAGGAAGCGAAAGACAGGCCGGGTCAACTGGCGGAACTGAAGGAGGGAACCCAGGGCAATGGCGATCAGGGCGCCGGCCAGTGTCAGCAGAATTTGTTTTCTGGCCATGGCGGTGGCGTCGGCCTCAAGGACGGCGCGAACGGGAGATGAGGAGTCTGCGGTCGCCTGATTTCTCATGGCACTGCCCGATTGGACGAAACTGACACCGTAACTGGCACTGAACATCATGAGGAGGCCGTAGCTGACCAGGATCAGCCAGATGACCAGGTAGGCGGTTGACATGTGCCGGTGGGAGGCCGCGATGCGGCTGCTGCTCATGAGCTGGCGCCCGTCCCCCGTCTGTCTTCTTCCGGCCCGCCCCGACACGGCTATCTTCCTTTCCAGAGCCGGCCCGACATGACCAGGAAACCGGCCAGGGCGCAGAAAAAACCGGCCAGGCTGAAGGCGGAAACCACCTTGGTTTCGGGCCAGCCGCCCAGTTCAAAATGATGATGGATGGGCGACATCCGGAAAATCCGCCTGCCCCCCGTCGACTTGAAGTAGATCACCTGGATGACGACCGAAAGACCTTCAAAAAAGAAAACAAAGCCGGTGATCAGCGCCAGATAGGGCATGCCCGCCATGACAGTCAGGAGACTGAAACCGATGCCAAGCGCCTGGGATCCCGTGTCGCCCATGAAGACCCTGGCGGGGTAACGGTTGAAAAGAAGAAAACCCAGACAACCGGAAGCCATGGCTCCGGCCAGGGTCATGACCGGCAGGGCCTGAGGCAGGGCGCTGTAAAGCAGGCCGGCGACCGCAAAAAGGCCCAGGGCCGCGATGATCATCAGGCTGGAAAGCAGGCCGTCCACGCCATCGGTGATATTGATGGAGTTGCTCATGTAGAAGAGAAAAGGAACAAGGAAAAGAAGGTAGAGGAATTTCCAGGCGCCGGTGACTTCGATCAGCCGGGCCGACCAGGGCGCCAGAATGAAAGGCGGCACCGGCGACAGCCAGAGAAAATAAAGGGAGGCAGCCAGCGAAGCCGCGCCGATCAGAACCGTCTTCTGCCTGACGCTCAGGCCCTTGCGCCGGACATTAACCTTGACGTAATCGTCGGCGAAGCCGATGGCACCGAAGACGGCCATGAAGAAAACAACCACGGACAGGCGGCCGAAGGCCTGATTGAACCAGGGCAGCACCACCGCCAGGATCAGGAGGGGAAGAAGAAAAAACAGGCCGCCGAAGGTGGGCGTTCCGGCCTTGGCCTTGTGTGTCTGCGGGCCATTATCGCGGATGGGCTGGGCAGGCGATTTTTTCCGGATCAGGGGGATGCCGGCCAGGCCGGCCAGGACTGTGGCGGCCAGGACCGCAGCTGCGGCATAAAGGGAGTCCAAAAGTGCTTCTTTGGGAAACATGGTCAATGCTCCCTTTCCAGACCCGCATGCTGGAGCGCTTCGCCGATTTTATCGAGTTCATAAAAGCGTGAGGCCTTGAGCAGGAGAAAATCTCCCGGTTCGAGCTCCGACAAAACCGCCGGGATAGCTTCCTGGCAAGTTTCATACCAGCCTGCCACCATGGCGGCCCCCCGCCCGTCAGCCAGAAGATGTTCCCGGGTTCTCACCGTCTCCGCTCCCACCAGGATCACGCGGTCAACGCCTGCCTCCAGCAATTCCAGGGCAGCTTCCTCATGGACCTGGTCGGAGTAGCGGCCGAGCTCCTTCAGCCCGCCCAGGACCATGACCAGACGCCGGTTGCCCTCGGCCAGGAAGGAAGCGGTTTCCAAAGCGGAATGGAGCGATTCGGGAGAGGCGTTGTAAGAATCGTCCATGACGTCGATGGAGCCGACCCGGATCAGCTCCTGCCTGCTGTCCGCTGTGGTAAAACGCCGGGCCGATGCGGCGGCCTCCTGCATGTTGAGCCCCATGGCATAAACGGTGGCAAGCCCGAAGAGGGCGGCGGGGATCAGATGCCTGGCGGGAAGCTTGAGATAAACGGGCCAGCGCTCGTCCGGCGCCAGGTTGGACCTGCCGGTAAAGGAAAGGCCCTGACGGTCCACGCGGACATGTTCGGACCAAAACACCGGAAAACCGCCGCGTTCCAGCCTGCCGGCGTTTTGCTCACTTGCGGTAAACCAGACCGGCACGGACGGCGGGTCTTGCAGGACCCAGCTTTCCAGCAGGGGATCGTCTCCGTTGACAATCAGGAGCCCGTTTTCTTTCATGCCGGCTGTGATCGAAGTCTTTTCGGCCAGGATATCATTCATTGATCCCAGCCACTCCGCGTGGGACATGCCGATTTGGGTAATGATGGCGATGTCCGGCACGGTGATTGCGGACAGAATACGGATTTCACCGCGGCGTGCCATGCCCATCTCGGCCACCAGGACCTGGGTGTCCGGCCGGGTCGCCAAAATGGTCCGGGGAAGGCCCACCTGGTTGTTGAAGTTCCTGGCGGACTGTTCGGCCTTGACCTGCGTTTCGATCATCTGGCAGATCATCCGGCGGGTTGTTGTCTTGCCCACACTCCCCGTCACCCCGATCACGGTGGCCGCAAGGGTGCTGCGAAAACCCCTGGCCATATCCCGGAAGGCCGCCCCCGCATCCTCGACCAGGAGCAGATCCGGCGCATCCTGATCCCGCTCCAGGCGGCTGAGCCAGGCCGCCAGCTCCCTGGCCCCGCTTTCAATCACCAGCATGCCGGCCCCTTTTTCAGCTGCCGCGTCCAGGAAAGCATGGCCGTCATAGAGGTCCCCCCGCAGCGGCACGAAAACCTGGCCGGCCAGGAGGGTCCGCGTATCGGTCGAAATGGATGGATAATAACGCTCGGAATCAGCCGCGTGCTTCCCTGTCTGCCTGAGTTCACCACCGGTCCAGTGCTTGAGTTGCATAGGCAAAAATCGTGTCATGGTTCCCTGTCTTTCAATGGTTAGTGACCGCCGTCCGGCACGACCGGTGAGAAGTCAAGGGTGACAACTGTCCCCTTCCTCACCTTGTCTTCTGCCGGGCCTCCCTCCCCCTCAGGGACACAGGGCGAACCGCTTTCGTCAAGACAAGGGGAGGGCGCCCTGACAGACGTCGCCGGAATGCTTTGCCCGGCGACCCGCCCGCCGGGCGGCCCGGAGGGAAGGATTGACACGCCGTATTCTGCGGCCAGCCAGACGCTTTCGTGGTAGGTAAGTCCGCGAAAGTCCGGCACAGCTACCCATTCTACTTCATTTTCACCTTCCGGGTAAAGCCAGACCGTGGTCCCCATGCCGACCTTTGAACCGGCTGCCGGTTCCATGCGCAGGAGGCGGCTTTGGGGGAAAAATCGATCGGCCGGAAGCGAGGGGGCCAGTTGCAGCCTGGACAGGGCCAGGGCAGCCTCCCCTGCCGTCATGCCATTCAGGTCCGGCACTTCGACCGCCTGACCCAGGAGGGCCAGCTCCGATGCCGAATAGTTTTGGGAGCTGCCGCCCCGGTTGAGGATTCTGGCAGCCACGCGATTGGCGGCACGGGCAGCGGCCGCGCCCAGGGAATCAGTGGTTTCCGGTTTATGAACAGATACAAGAATCACATATTGCGGATCCCGGCAGGGAGCCAGGCCGACGAAGGAGAAAGTCCGCCGGTCATCGTGTGAATCGACCGCAGTGCCGGTCTTGCCGCCCAGATCCAGCCCCATGGCCCCGAAGGTTCCGGCTGCTGTTCCCCTGGCCACCACCTCGGTCATCATGGACCGGACCCGGACACAGGTCTCCTCTGAGAAGACCCGGCTTCCCTCCTCAAGATCGAAGGGAACCATGGCCTCCAGGCCCTCTTCGGTCAAGGCGGTGCCCAGTCGGGGTTTCACGGTGTAGCCGCCATTGCCGATGGCGGCAAAGAGCTGGGCCAGCTGGATCGCCGTAAGGGACGACGACTCCCCGAAGGTCAGGTTGGCAAAGTCGATGGGCATGGGGTCCGCATGCAGGTAGCCCGGCGCCTCCATGGGAAGATCAATCCCCGTCCTGCCGTAAAGGCCCAGCCTTTGAATCCAGTCGTAATACAGCTTTTTGCCGACCCGGTCGCCCAGCTGGACAAAAACCGGGTTGCAGGACCGGTAAAAGGCCTGGCGCAAAGTCTCCTCGCCGTGACCGTAGCCGGTGTGGCAGTTGATGGACTCGCCCTGGATAATCAGGGGATCATCCCTGAAAACGGTTTCCTCCGACGCCACGCCCTCTTCCAGTGCGATGGCCAGGGTGACGGCCTTGAAAACCGATCCCGGCTCATAGATGTCGGTTATGTTGATGTTGTCCCAAAGATTGGTTGAGAGGTAGGCTGTCTTCTCTTCTTGTCCCAGCTGGTCCCAGGCAGCCTGGGTGAAACCGAGCGGCAGGGCATCCGGCCGGGAGAGATCGAATGAGGGAAGCTGGGCCATGGCCAGGACATCGCCCGTTTTCACATCCATGACCAGGCCGTTGACGCCTGAGATGAGGCCTGCGGCAGCTGCCACTGTCATGAGTTCCTCTTGCAGGATGGACAGGATCTCCATGTCCAGGGATGTGACCAGATGGCAGCTCTTTTCCCAGGGGCTGTTCACGGGCCGGGAAAAGGGTGTAACCCCCCGGGTGCTGTAGTTGTTCCGCCTGGCAAAGGTATAGCCCGCCTGGCCTGACAGGAGGGCATCGTAGGCAGCTTCCAGGCCCGAAACCCCCTTGATCCTGCCCGTGTCCGTCCGGGTCAGGCCCAAAACGGCCGAGGCCAGGCCGTCGTTGTTATAGACCCGCCGTTCCTCGGCATCGAAGCGGACGCCTCCCACCCGGTTCTCATCAAGCCATTCCTTGAGCGCCATGGCTTCAGACTCAGGAACCTCGCTCGCGATGGTGACGTAGGTCAGGGGCCGGTGGCCGGCCAGATTTTTTTCAAGGCCTGTCCATCCGGTTGCCCGGTCGGTCCGGATCATTTCCAGTATGTCCGCACAGGACTGGCTGTCCAGCTTCAGATACCGGCCCAGGGTTTCGACGATCAGCCTGTCGTCAATTCCCTTGACCTTGGTGGTGACATCGACAGGGGTGATGCCTATCCTGAACACATAGGTGGAAAAAGCGAGCGGATAGCCGTTTTTATCCAGGATCATGCCGCGCCGGGCCTGATCCTCCTGGGAGATATACTGCTGCCCCGCCGCTTTGGCGGCCAGCGCCTGACTGTCGGTAATCTGAAGCCGGTAAAAACCGGTCGTAACTGCCGAGGCCGTGACCAAAAAAACCAGAACCAGGAGGGCCGCCTTGGCTTCAAATAGCCTGCCGGTCCTCTTTTTGGGTAAATTCCCAGCTCTGGCCGTTTGACGTCCCCGCTTCATGCTTCACCCTGAATCTTGGGGCCGGCCCTCAATGGTCCCTGACCCAGTCTTCAATCACAGCCAGCCATTCGTCGTCCGCCAAGATTTCTAGGCCTTGCTGCGGCCGGCCATGCTGGCTGTCTTCCCCCTTTTGGAAATGGATGGACGAGACGTAGTGGATTTGCCGGGAACTGGCCTTTTGCATGCCCAGGTCTTCTGCGGCCTGCTGCCGCGTTGTCTGAAGGGATGCTTTTTTTGCGATCCTGTCCTGGAGCAGGCCGTTCTCCTTGTCCAGCTCGGCAATCTGCCGGCGCAAGCCTGCGTTGACAAAACTCATTTCGGTTATTCTGGCGCTCCGCCAGACGATCAGGCCCGCCGCCGAGGCGACCAGGATAAAAAGAGCCGTCAGGCGCAGCACGGCTTTGGCGTGTGCGCGGCCTGCCATTTTGTACTGCCTGCGGACTGCGGCTTCCCGGACCAGCCGCTCCCTCCTGTCACTTTTCTCTGCCTCAAGTTCCCGGGGGCGCTGGAGCGGGATGGGGCGGGTGAGTTGCCTGGCCAGATTTCCGTCATCGTAGTAGCTCATGGGACACTCCCTTTCTGAATTCGAAGGCGCGGAGCTTGGCGCTCCTCGACCGGGGGTTTCCTTCCAGCTCCCCCATTGACGGCGTCACGGGTTTGGGTGTCAAGCTGCGGCCCAAAGGAGTTTTCCCGCACACGCATTGGGGGAAATCCCGGGGGCACTGGCAGGGCGACTGCCAGGTCCGCATGGCCTGTTTCACCATGCGGTCTTCCAGAGAATGGAAACTGATCAGGACGGCCCGCCCGCCGTCCGCCATCACCTCGGGGATCTCTGCCAGCAGGTGTGCCAATTCCTCCTGCTCATGGTTGACCGCTATCCGCAGGGCCTGGAAAGTTTTTCTGGCCGGATTGCCGTCGCGGCGCTGGTGCGCCGGTACGGCAGAAGCCACAATTTCCGCAAGCTGCAAGGTTCCTGTGATGGGTTTTTCCCGTCTGCTGCGGACAATGGCTGCCGCTATGGGGCCTGCATGGATTTCTTCCCCATAGAGACGCAGGAGGTTGACCAGGTCCTCCCTGGTTATGGAAGCCAGCAGCTCCGCGGCGGTTGTCCCCCGGCTCTGGTTCATCCGCATGTCGAGCGGCCCGTCTTTCAGGTAGGAAAAACCGCGTTCACCGCGGTCCAGCTGATAGGAGCTGACACCCAGGTCAGCCAGCAGGCCGTCGACCCGTCCCCGATCCCTGGGATCGAGCCAGGAGGGGAATTGTGTAAAAGTCGAAGCGATCACCTGGTAAGTCCCCCTGGTTTTGACGGCGGCCAGTCTGGCCTCACAGGTTTTCAGGGTTTCCTGATCGCGGTCGGCCGCCATCAGCCGGCCGCCCTCCCCCAGCATTTCCAGGATCCTTGCGCTGTGTCCCCCGCCGCCTGCCGTCAGGTCGAGGTAAAGACCGCCCTCTTTGACAGCCAGCGCCTCGACCGCCTCCCGGGCCAGAACCGGCAAATGCCTCTCGTTAAAGTCCGCGGATGTCATAGCCGGACAGGTCCATTTCAGCCAGGGAGCCCTCGCTCCCCATGACCCGGTCGAAGAATGCCTGGGAGCAGATCTCGATCTTGTCAAAGACATCGATGAAGCAGATCTCATCCCCCGGTTCAACCTGAATGTGCTTCCACAAAAAAGCAGGGACCGACATGCGGCCCTGGCCGTCAAACTCGCAAACGGTGGAGGCCCCCAGAACATCGCGCTTCAGTTTGCGGATTTCGTAGCCGGTGCTGGAATGGTTGAGGATTTGTTCTTTGATGAGGTCAAACTGCTCCGGCGTGTAAGCCGCCAGATAACCCTGATCGACCCCCTGGGTCACGATCAGGCTGCCATCCAGTTTTTCACGGAGCTTGGCAGGGACAATCACTCGCCCCTTGCTATCGACGGTATGGGTATAGCGCGCCATGACAAGCCTCCTCCTGCTTTGATGGCTATTCTACCACAAAACACCACTAATATGTCAATAGGTACCACTTTCCTCCACAATTGTAAACTTAATCGCACAAAAATACCGGTTTGGAACCGGTTTCAGGAAGATTTACCTGCAAAAGGAGACCGGGGCCGGAATGTTGAGGGGCCCTAGGGCGAAAGCGTGGCTGTGTGGTTCAGGGAATAGTTGAGCAGGACGCCCAGCAAAAGGAAGTTGGATATCATGGCCGACCCGCCATAGCTGATGAAAGGAAGGGGGATGCCTGTGATGGGAAGCAGGCCCACCGTCATGCCGATGTTTTCAATGAAGTGAAAGGCCACCCCGGCGATCAGGGCCACCATGATGTAGGACTCATCGGGCGAGCGCTCCACCACCCTGCCTGCCACCCGCAGGGTATGGGCGATGAAGTAGATTGCCAGCAAAATGACCAAGCTGGTGCCGATCAGGCCCAGCTGCTCCGAGATGGCGGTGAAAATAAAATCCGACTCCTTGACGGGTACGCTGACGGTCGCGCCTGTCCGGTTTCCCGCAAGTCCTCCCGAAGTGATGGCGGCCAGGGATTGTTCGATATGGTAGGAGGCGGATTTGTCATAGCCGCGGAAGAGAAAGGTCATGACCCGCTCTTTTTGGGCCGGGTTGAAGATGAATTGCCAGGAGAGGGGGAGGATGACAAAAATGGTTCCTGCCATGGTCAGGATGATGGTCCGCCAACGGACTCCCCAGACAAAGGTGGTACAAATAAACATGAAGATCAGGACCAGGCTGGTTCCCAGATCGGGCTCAGTGACGATGAAGAGCAGGGGAACTCCATATAGCAGGCCGATGCGCAAAAAGCCCCGGCCGGCTGACAGCTCGCCCCGCTTCATGGCGGCAAAGACCGGCCCGGTCATCATGGCCGCGCCAATCTTGGCCAGCTCCGATGGCTGAAAGGAGCCAAAGAGAGGAATCCGGATCCAGCTGTCCGCACCCGCCACGGGCCGGTAGCCATCAATCTTGACCACCAGAAGCAGGATCAGGCTGACAAAGTAGACAACTCCGCCGATCAGCCGCATGGCGGGCGGCTCAAAAAGACAGAGAATGAAGGCCGCCACCAGGCCCAGGAGTACCGCCGCCATCTGCTTGTAGAAATTCATGGGATAGTCGAAGATGACCGCTCCGTAACCCTTTGAAAGGACGCTGTTGAGAACAGTCAGGCCGATGATAACCAGAGCCAGCACAGGAACCAGCATGCGGTAGTCCAGCAGGCGGAAGAAACGGTCGGCACGCGACTGCTTCAGGTCCCCGCCGATCCGCTGGATGGCCTGGTCGGTCCACTTCATGGCCTTGCCGTTTTGACCTCGCCCGGGTCGGAATCATCGGCAGCCGAATACTCGGGCAGCTGACCGGACCCGGCCTGCATGGCCGCGATCAGACGCTGGCGCTTTGCGTCCCTGGCCCGGGACACGATGAAGGCAAGGATTGAACCGGCCACCATGATGGCGGACAAAAGCTGGGAGATCCTGACGGTCTGGCCGAATACCTCGAATACCAGGGAATCGGTTCGCACGCCCTCAACGAAGAAACGAACGATTCCGTAAAGGAAGAAATAGGCCAGAACCGTGGTCCAGGGGCGCTTTTGCCGCTTATGGACGGCGAGCAGGATGCCGAAAATGATCATGTTGGCAACAAACTCGTAAAGAAAAGTGGGATGAACCGGCAAGTGGGGATCCAAACCCGGCAAGGGGTTGGCCGGATCGGGATTCAGGGCCGCCAGGCCCCGCCTCGTTCCCTCGCTGATCATGCCCCAGGGCAGGCGGGTGTTGGTCCCGAAAGCTTCCTGGTTGAAAAAATTTCCCCAGCGCCCGATCCCCTGACCCAGGGGAATCAGGACGGCCAGATAATCGTAAATGCGGTGAAGCTTGGTCCGCTTGATCCGGGCGGCGATGGCCACGGCCAGCATGCCGCCGATCACGCCGCCGTAAAAGGCCAGTCCCCCCTGGCGCAGGTCGAAGATGGCAGCAAGAGAGCCCTTGAATTGATTCCACTCAAAGGCCACATAATAGATTCTGGATCCGATCAGGATCAGGGGAATCATCCACAGGAAGTAATCCAGGATGTCGTCAGTGGAAAAACCGTATTTCCCGGCCCGGATCAAGGCGATGGCGATGCAGACCACAATGGCGATGGTAAAAATCAGACCGTACCAGAAGACGGTCAGCTGACGGCCGAAGAGGTTGAAGGAAAAGGCTTCCCGGTTGACGGTCAGGTTCTCAATGCCCAGCCCGGGAAAGGAGACCTGGTACTGCAAAAGGCAACGCATAATCTACCTCCGAAACAGGTTAATCTTATCATAACCCATGCAGGGAGCGGACAATTTCGATATCCTGCGCAATCCGGCTCTTGAGTTCATCAAGCGATTCAAAACGGACTTCGTCGCGGATAAAGGATAAAAATGCCACCTCCAGGGGCTGGCCGTAAAGGACCCCGTCAAAGCCATAAAGGAAGGACTCAACCAGCAGCTCCCGGTGCTCACGGTGGACCGAGGGAGCCAGGCCCACGCTTGTGACGGCCGGGAACTCCTTCTCCCCGGCACGGACCCGGCTGGCGTAGACACCGCGCCTGATCAGGGCGGAGCGGACGGGGTAAGGGATGTTGGCGGTGGGAAATCCGATCGACGAACCGATCCGGCGGCCCTGGATCACCGTGCCCGAAAGACGGAAGAGCCGTGTCATCATGGCCGCGGCTTTTTCCATTTCCCCGGCCGCCAGCAGGCAGCGGATCCTGGAACTCGACACCTTGGCACCCTCCCAAAGGACATCCTCGACAATCAGGGGCTGGAGCGCGTGGCTGGAAGCGTAGTCTTCAAGAAAATCAGCGTCACCCCGGCCCTGCCAGCCAAAATGACCGTCTTCCCCCATGGCAAGCAGCCGCCCGCCCAGCCGCTTGGCGATGACCTCTTCCAGAAAATCGGCCGGAGACAAGCTCAAAAAGCTGTCGGTCAGCGGAGCCAGAAAAACCTCCCTGACGCCGGCTTGCTTCAGGGCAGCCAGTTTTTCCTCTTCCGACATGATGAAAGCGTGGCCCAGGGGCTTGCGGTCAAAACCGAAACCGCCCTCATAGGAAAAAGTCAGGGCGGCAGGAATCAGGTTCGCCTCCCGGCATTTTTCAAGCAGGGACCGGATCAGGGCCTGATGACCCAGATGGACGCCGTCGAAGACACCCAGGGCGATTCCCCGTTCTTTTTTGCTGACACCTTCCAGGCCACGAAATACCTTCAAGACAAAAATCCCTTCTCTACAATTCTTGCGGCCGGACAAAGACCCGGCGGGCCCGCAAAAGGCCATCTTCTTCCCGGGTGGCGGCAGCGATCAGGCGGCCCTCCAGCCTGCAGGCCAGCCAATGGACATCAGGGGGCGGCGACAGCCGGCCGGCTTCGCCGGAAGGCGCGGCAACAGCTTCCTCACTGCAGGCAATCTGCCGCCCATGGGCCAGGTCCAGCGCTTCTTTTCGAGTGAGTTCCAGCCCGGGCCAGCCCCGAAAGGCCTCGCCGACCGGGCGCAGGAAGTCTGTCCAGCCATCTGCCAGCGAATCCAGCTGGCAGGCCATGGAAAGATCGAAATGACCTGCTGCCAGACGTACCAGCCAGGCCGCATGGGCCGGGCAGGCAACAAGCTCTCCCAGCCGGCCGGCCAGGGAGCGGATGTAGGTGCCGGCGCTGACCAGAAATTCAACCGTTACCAGCGGGTAGCCGGCCTCATCGGGTTCGACGCCCAGAAGGGCCGCCTCATGCACGGTGACCTGCCGGACGGGCCGCTCCACTTCCAGCCCCTCCCGGGCGTAGCGGTAGAGGGGTTTACCTTTGACCTTGACGGCCGAGTAAAGGGGAGCCTGCTGCGAACGGATGGCCGTCAGGGAGTTGACAGCCTCCTTCAGGCGGGCTGACGCCCCCCTGTCTTTTTCATCCAGAAAGGAGCGCCAACGGGAGGGATCAGCTGCCTCTTCCGTCACCTGCCCCTGGGAGTCCAGGGTGGAGGTGGTGTAGCCCAGCCTGATGCCGCACCGGTAGCGCTTGGCCCAGTTGAGCATGAAGCCGGCCGCTGCCGTCGCCCGGCCTGTGCAGACGGGCAGGACCCCCGTCGCAAAAGGATCCAGGGTGCCCGTATGGCCGACGCGCCGGATGCCGGAGATGCGGCGCACCCGCGCGACCACGTCAGCTGAGGTCATGCCCGCTTCCTTGTTGACAATCAGGATTCCCTCGGCCGGTTCGGTCATGCCTGGGCTGCTTCCTTCATGCAGGCTTTGAGCTGGGCTTCCGCCTGATCTGCCAGAAGCTCTTCTGCCTCCTGCAGGGACATCCCCTGGAGGGTCATGCCGGCTGCCTTGACATGGCCGCCGCCGCCGAAGCGCCCGGCAAAGGCCGCCGAATCGAAGCAGCTGTTGGAGCGGATGCTGACCCGGATGGATCCGTCTTCCGCTTCCACCAGCAGGAAAACGGCAGCCGCACCTTCGGCAGCCCGGATTTCCGAGGCCAGGTTGGACAGTTCATCATCCTGGGCCCCCCGGCGGGCCAGCATGGCGAGGCTGGCGTGGGCGAAAAGAAAGCGCCCGCCTGCCGCAGGCCGGATGGTGGACAGAATGTCCCCCTTGATCTGCAGCCGTTCCATGGTCGTGCGCTCAAAAAGATCGTAATTGAGTTGGGAGAGGTCGATGTCAAACCGCTCCAGCAGGGACGCTGCCTGGCGCAGCGACAGAGGGGTGGTGTTGCTGTAGGCATAACGGCCCGTATCGGTGATGGTGCCGGCCAGGAGCAGGACGGCCATGACCGAATCAAAAACCGGCCGGCCCAGGTGGAGCTCCAGATCCCAGATCATGTCGAAGACAAGTTCGCTGGTTGAGGCGGCGCCCGGGTCAATCAGTTCAAGATCCCCCGCCTGGCCCTGATGGACATGGTGGTCAACAGCGCCGCGGAGCGGCGTCTTCAAGAAGCAGTCAGCCCGCCTGCCCAGCCGTTCCGCCTCGTGACAGTCGATGGCCAGGGCCAGGTCAAAGACGGGGCAGGTTGACGGATTGTAAAGCAGCAGCTCCTCCAGGCCAGGCAGGTGCTGCAGGGATTCGGGCACCGGTTCGCCGACCACCACGGTGGCCGAACAACCGAGCGACCTGAAGGCCCTCGAAAGGGAAACAGCCGCCCCGACTGCGTCAGCATCATACCGTTCGTGCGGGAAAAGGCCGATGCGGCCGCCATCGGCGGCCAGGTCAAGGGCGACCTCAAGCAGCCGGTCCCCCGCCTTCCTGGACTCCTTCATCCTTATCCTCCGTTCGTTTCATGGCAGCCGCCTCATCCTCCTGGCGCACGCGCCGGATCAGGGCATCGATGGCCTCCCCCTCACGGATGCTGTTGTCCTCGGTGAATACCAGGCGCGGGACCTTGCGGGATCTGAGCCGTGATGCCAGCTCGCGCCGCAAATAGCCCCCGGCCTTCTCAAAAGCTTCTGCGGCTCCTTTGCGGTCATCCTCATCACCGTAGACACTGTAGTAGACCCGGGCCACCGCCAGATCCTTCGAAAGCTTGACGCCTGTGATGGTGACCGTTTCATTGATGCGGGGATCAGCCATCCTGCGCTGTATCAGGCCGGCCAGGATGCGCCGGATCTCATCCCCCATCCGTTCCGATCGGTTAAACATCCGCTTCCTCCTCCTTCATGGTGAAGACCTCGATGGTGTCCCCCACCTTGATGTCGTTGAACCGCTCCAGGCTGAGCCCGCATTCGTAACCGGCAGCCACCTCGCGGACATCGTCCTTGAAACGGCGAAGCGAGGCCAGTTTTGTTTCGTAGATGACCACGCCGTCGCGCAGCAGGCGGGCGCTGTCATTGCGGTGGACCCGGCCATCGGTCACAAGGCAGCCGGCGATGGTGCCCACATTGGAGGCGTGGAAAACTTCCCGCACTTCCAGGTGGCCCGTAACCACTTCGCGGAAAACCGGGCCCAGCAGGCCGCGCATGGCGCTTTCGACTTCCTCGATGGCCTCGTAGATCACCCGGTAGGTATGGATATCGACATTGGAAGCCGCGGCAATCTGGGCGGCCGTCGCGGCAGGCCGGACATTGAAGCCCAGGATAATGGCGTCTGCCACCTCCGCCAGGCGGATGTCCGACTCGGTGATGGCGCCGACTGCCCCGTGGATGACATTGACCCGGATCTTGTCGGTCGACAGGTTTTCCATGGAGGAAGTCATGGCTTCGACGGAGCCCTGCGTATCGGCCTTGACAATGATGTTGAGGTCGATCAGATCCTCCTCGCCCATGCGGTCGAAAAGGGTCTCAAGCGACATCCGCGAAGTCTGGCGAAGTGCCGTCTCCCGGTCTTCCTCCCGGCGCCGGTCAACCAGATCCCGTGCCACGCGTTCATTTTCAACCTGGTAGAGGATGTCCCCGCCTTCGGGCACGCCGCCCAGGCCCACGATCTCGGCAGGAGTCGAGGGACCTGCCGCCTCAATCTGTTGGCCGCGGTCGTTGTACATGATCCGGATGCGGCCGACGGTACTGCCCACCACCACGGTGTCACCCTGGCGCAGGGTGCCGCGCTGGATCAAAATGGTGGCCACAGGCCCCCGGGTCGGATCCAGCCTGGCCTCGATAACCGTGCCCTTGGCCTGGCGGTCCGGGTTGGCCCGCAGATCCAGCACATCAGCCGTCAGCAGGATCATCTCCAGCAATTCATCCATGTTCTCACCTGTCTTGGCCGAGACCGGTACAATGGTCGTCTGGCCGCCCCAGTCGGAGTCCATGAGGCCGTACTGGGAGAGCTCACGTTTGACCCGCTCCACATCGGCCTGCGGCTTGTCGATCTTGTTGATGGCCACAATGATTTCGGTTTCAGCCGCCCGGGCATGGTTGATGGCTTCCACCGTCTGGGGCATGACGCCGTCATCGGCTGCCACCACCAGGATGGCGATATCGGTCACCTGAGCGCCCCGGGCGCGCAGGGTGGTAAAGGCCTCATGGCCCGGTGTATCGAGGAAGGTGATGGTCCGGCTGTCCACCTTGACCGAATAGGCCCCGATATGCTGGGTGATGCCGCCGGCCTCGCCTTCAGTCACTGAAGATTCCCGGATGTAGTCCAGGATGGATGTCTTGCCGTGGTCGACGTGGCCCATGACCACCACCACAGGCGGCCGGGAGACCAGGTCTTCATCCTTGTCAACCGTGTCGTCAAAGAGAATGTCTTCCTCCGTGATTTCCACCAGCCGCTGGCTGGCGATCCCGAACTCGGAGGCAATGATTTCGGCAGTATCGTAATCGATCTCCTGGTTGATGGTGGCCATCATGCCCAGGGCCATCAGCTTCATGATGACGTCAGCGGTGGTTTTCTTGATGGCCTCGGCCAGCTCCTTGACGGTCAGCGTGGATGGCAGGGTGACCTGAGTCAGCTGGGCGACAGGCCGCTTGGGCTGTTCAGGTGCGGATTCTACGGTACGCGGCTTGCGGCGCCTGCCCCCGTGGCTGATCACTTCCTGCTGTTCGCGCCGGCTGCGGTCCCGGTAGTCTGCGGGCCGCCGGTCGCGTCCTTTTTGGCTCCTGCGGCTGGCGGCGCCCGGTTTTTGCACTTCCGCCTCAATAACCGGCCCGGGCACCGGTGCTGCCGCTGCCTGTCCCCGCCCCCTGGGCGGCGCGGAGGCAGGCCGCACCGGACGGGCCTCCTCGCTGGCGGGAGCCGCCCGCCTGGGCTGGCGTTCCACTGCCGGGGTGTCCCGGTCGGCGCCGACATAGCTTCCCCGCTGGGCCCTCAAAGGTTTGCCGTCTTCCGTGATCAGGGGGCGGGGCCGCGTTGCGGCCGGCCTGGCCGGCGCAGCCACCGCGGGTTCAGTCACCCGCTCGGTGATGGGCAGGGATTTTTCGGCCACGCTCAAAGGCCTGGCTTTGACCCGCTCCTTTTTTTCAGGCTTGGCTTTTCCAGATTTTTCAGCAGCTGCTTCCGGCTTCTTGATTTCGGCTTTCACGGCTTTCGGTTTTTCAACTTCCGGCTTGTCAACTTCCGGTTTTTCAGCCTTCTTGCGGGCCGCCGGTTTTTTCTCAGGCTCCGCCTTGACTTCAGCTGTCTGCACTTCTGCCTCCGGAGCGGGAACCTCCGGGGCCGCTACAACCGCTTCCGGCTCGCTAACCGGCGCCGGTTTGGGTTTCTTGACGATCTTGATGACCCCCGGGATGACTTTGCCCGAGATGCCCTGCATGTCGATGGTGGACGGTACGGGCAGGTCTTTCAGATCCTGACCGGGCGGTGGCGCCGCCTGCTCCGCTTCCTTGTCCGGGACAGGCGGAACGGGAAGAGGTTCCGGCTCCGGAACCGCTTCCATGGAATCGTGTTCCTTTTTGCGCCGGAGGAGCTCCTCCTCCGTGATGAATCCTGACATGAGCCCTGAATCTGCTTCTTCTCTTTTTGCCATGTTCAGCTCATTCCTCCACTCTCGCGACCTTGATCGCCTGGTCGATTTCGACCCATATTGCTTCCGGCACCGGGCATTTCAAGGCCCGCTGCAGTGATTGTCTCTTTTTGGCCTTTTCCACACAGGCCGTCCGGCAGCACAGATAAGCGCCCCGGCCAGGCAGCTTTTGCCCCCTGTCGATCCGGACGCCGTCTTCCGACGCCACCAGGCGCAGGAGTTCTTCCTGCAAAAAAGATTCCCGGCATCCGACACACATTCTCAGGGGCTTCTTCTTCAAGCTTCCGGTTCCTCCAGCGAGTCAATGGTGCTCTCCAGCCGGTCCAGGTAGCTGGTCGCCGTTTCCTGGTCATCGACCTGAAGTTCCTCTTCAGTTTCTTCCGGGACCGGATCTTCCTCATCCGCATCGCCCCGCTCGGCCTCATCGGCCGCCACGGCTTCATCGAAATCGGGCATCCAGGCAGCCTCCAGCATCTCCCGGTATTGCGACTCGCTTTTTATATCAATTTTCCATTCGGTCAGCTTGGCCGCCAACCTGGCATTTTGTCCTTCCTTGCCGATGGCCAGCGACAGCTGGTGATCGGCCACAATCACCCGGGCGCTTTTTTCTTCCTCATCCAAAACCACCCGGATGACGCGCGCGGGTGACAGGGCACTGGAGATAAACTCCGTGATGTCCGGATCCCACTCAATGATATCGATCTTCTCCCCGTTAAGCTCGGTGATGACCGACTGAACCCGGGTCCCCCGCTGGCCCACGCAGGCACCCACCGGATCAATATTGGAGTCATGGCTGGTGACCGCCATCTTGGTCCTGGACCCGGCCTCCCGGGCGATGTTGACGATCTCCACGATCCCCGCCCCGATTTCGGGCACTTCCTGCTCAAAGAGGCGGCGGACCAGGCCCGGATGGCTCCGGGACACCATGATGACCGGCCGGTGATCCCGCTGATCCACCTTCATGATGAAAAAGCGCATGTGCTTTTTGAAAGTGTAGTTGTCCAGCCTGGACTGCTGGTTGTAAGGCAGGACCGCCTGGGCACGGCCGATGTCGACCAGGACTTCGTTGCGGTCCCGCCGCTGGACAATGCCGCTGGCCAATCCCCCGACCCGGCCGGAGAATTCATCCTGGATCCGCAATTTTTCAGCCTGAGCCAGCTTCTGGTTGATGACGCTCTTGGCTGTCTGGGCCGCCAGGCGCCCGAAGTGCGAGGGATCCACCTCCCGGACCAGCTGGTCGCCCAGCTCCAGATCTCCGGACAAGGCGTGAGCCTGGGCCAAAGACAGTTCGCTGTTGGGATCGTGGACTTCCTCCACCACGGTCATGGGCTGGTAAACCCGCATCTCGCCGGTCCGCCGGTCAATATGGGCGGTGATGCCATCATTTTCGACCGGCCGGGACTCACCTTCCTGGGCCGGCTGGCCCTCGCGGTCGCGCATTTTCTCCCGGTCCTTGGACCGGATCTCAAATTCCCGGCGGTAGGCTGCGACCAGGGCATCTTCAATAGCCTCGATCAGGGTTTCCATTTCGACGCCCCGCTCTTTTTCCAGCATCCTCAGCGCTTCGATAAATTCCTGGTTCATGTATGCTCCTTATTAATTGCTAAAAGACAACTTCCCTCTTCACCCGGGCAATATCCCCGAAGGGGAAAAGCCTGATCTCTCCTTTTTCCGTCTCCACCCCGACTGATTCGCCCTCGACGACCAGTTTTCCAAAAAAACGTTTCTCCCCGTCCACCGCCTGATACAAACTGATCCGGACCCATTCGCCCTCATGGCGCAGGCAGTCCTCCAGATTGTTCAGGGGCCGGTCAAGACCGGGTGAGGACACTTCGAAGACATCAAAGTCGTCCAGGCCCAGCTCCTCCGAGATCAAAGGGTCGGCCATCCCGCTCAGGCGCTCGCAGTCCTCGATGCCCACGCCGCCTTTTTTATCGATGATCAGACGCAGGACGGTCCGGCCTCCCTCATGGACATAGAGGACGTCCAGAAGGGCCAGGTCCATGCCGGCCGCCAGGGGGGCCAGCTTGTCGTAGATAATTTTTTTATTCTCTTTTTGACTGCTCATGATCTACCTGTCAGGCCTTACGATGAAAAGAGCGGGAAGCCCCGCTCTTTTTGCTACAAAATTCGCCGTGGAGACATTATAGCAGGTTTTAACCGCCGGTCAAGGATGGGCCTTACAGACCGCACTCAATTGATGTAAGCTGGAGGAAATCCAAAAGGAAGCAAAAGGAGAGAAAAAAACGATGGCCCTGATGGAATACAAATGCCCCAATTGCGCGGGTCCCTTAACCTACGAGCCGGGAACCCGCGACATGGTCTGCCCCTACTGCAATTCGGTGGTCAGCATCGAAAGCCTGGAAGCCATGGATGCCATCCTGGAAGAAGCAGAAGAAAGCGAATCCCAGGACTGGTCCTATGCGGGGAACGCCTGGCAGCAAGGCGAGCAGGAAGGCATGGCGGTCTACGCCTGCAATTCCTGCGGGGGTGAGATCATCGGCGATGAGAGCCTGGGCGCCACCGCCTGCCCTTTTTGCGGCAACCGGATTGTCATTTCCTCCAAGTTCGCCGGCAGCCTGAGGCCTGATCTGGTCGTCCCTTTCAAACTGACCAAGGAAGAAGCCAAAAAGGCCCTGGAGAGGCACTACCTGGGCAAACGGCTGCTTCCCAAGGTCTTCCGTGACAAGAACCACCTGGATGAGGTCAAGGGCGTCTACGTGCCTTTCTGGCTCTTTGACGCCGAGACCGGCGTCAAGGCAGACTATGAGGCCTCCAAAACAAAGAGATGGAGTGACAGCCATTTTTATTACACGGAAACTTCCCATTACCATGTCCACCGGGAAGGCAGCATGGTCTTTGACCAGGTGCCGGTTGACGGGTCACAGGCCATTGATGACACCCTGATGGAATCATTGGAACCCTACGACCTGAAAGAAGCGGTCGATTTCCAGACGGCCTACCTGGCCGGCTACTTTGCCAACAAGTACGATGTGGCAGCGGAAAGCTGCTTCCCAAGAGCCGATGAGCGGATCCAAAGAAGCGCCAAACAGGCCTTCCGCAACACGGTCAGAGGCTACCAGACCGTCAATCCCAAGCGCGAGGAGGTCAGCCTGACCGGCAGCCGGGTCACTTATGCGCTCCTTCCCGTCTACCTGCTTTCAACCAGCTGGGAGAACAGGAACTACCTCTTCGCCATGAACGGCCAGACAGGGAAGCTGGTCGGTGATCTCCCCCTGGATAAAAGAGCTTACCGCAGCTGGTTCTTCAAGATCTTCAGCATCGCCGCCCTGATCCTGGTGGCCATCTCCCAGCTGCTGGTCAAATAAAGGAGGAAGCCATGTATCTCTCAATATTCACCACCATCATCCTGCAAAGCGCTTCCCCTGACATCAGACAGCGGCTGACGGCTGCGGCCATCGCCCTCCTGATCGCCCTCCTCATCGCCTGGATCGGGGTCAGCAACATGAAAGCCAAGCTGAAATCGGTCAGAAAAGAACAGACAGCCAACCGCTACATCCGGGAGGACAGCCTGACCCTGACCTCACAAAGGGATCTCTTCCTCCATAAGCAGCTGGAAAAAAGGCCCAAGGCGGAAAAAAGTAAAGAGGGTAACTCCTGAACCCGAAAAGCAGGGACAAGGGCAAAAATCATTACAAACGTTAAACGGACAAAACAATCACATCTGCCGGCAAACCTCCGGCCCATCAGCTGATGGGCCGGAGCAGGCATTTTTCTTCAACAATGTCACCATTCTCTAAGTGAAAGGAATCTTTCTGATTTCCACCACAATTTCCTCTGACGCCGTAAAGCTGCTGCCCCAATGGCCGGGATGCTCACCCGGATTGCCGGATGGCGTGACCTGGCAGGTGACCGACTGCGCCTCCCCCAATGCCGGCTGCAGGGAGACGGTATCTTCACTGAGGCCAAATATGGCGCCATTATCCCCAATATTCCCTCCGTAGACGTCATCAGCACTTTGCCACTTGAAGCCGACATGCACCGCCCGGTTGGATTTGCTGGTCACCTTAATCTCGGCGTGAACAGCATCCGTGTCGGATCTAGTTCTCCAAGCGCCAGAGCTATAGATCATGTACTCAGGGTCCCAGGTTCCCGCGTCATAGGTGAACCGGAGATCACCCCAGTCCACGGTCACATGGTAGACTCCTTCCTCCGGGTCCTGGAGTTTCACCTGCACCGTTCCTCTTTCCGACCGCGGGATCTCAGCGGGATCGGGATCATCGCCCTCCGCGTAGACTCCCGTCGACATGGTCATAAACATCAAGAGGGCCAGCAGGGCTGTCAGTACTTTTTTCATTCCTTCTCTCCTTTGCTCTCATCCATTTGCTTATCGCCTCTTCCTTTTTGCTAATCTACGTCAACCGTAACCGGGATATGGGCCCTGACCCGGGCCTTTTCACCGGTTTCGGGATCGTAGCAGTCCACATTGAAACGGGCGTTATAGCCGCCTTGTTGCATTTCAATTCCCTTCTTGAGCGCCAGGCGCTCCAGTGAATAACCTGCCCGGATCCGTCCGGATTCCGCGATGATGACCCCCTTCTCCTCCGTGTCAACGACCAGCTGCAGGACCACCTCGTGGCTGGAATAACCGGGATTGGCAAAGTAAAAAGAGAGGATGCCGCTCTCCCGGTCAAGGAGGACCCGGTCCTTGTAGATCATGGATACCTGGCCGCCCCCATGCTCCCGGTCTGCTCCCTGGCCCGGGCCTTCCTCCCTTAACGAAGCCCCGGGCTCCCGGTCCGGCACCAGGTATTGCGGCGATCCTGTGAAAAGGGGCCGGTCGACATAGAGCAAGACGATCAGGAGCGCAATGAGTGAAAAGAGGGCCAGGTGCAGCATGAAACGGAGTTCTTTTCTCGGCCCGAGCAGTTCCAGGTAGCGGTCCCCTGCCTCATTGACAGAAACATAACCCAGGGACCGGTAAAAGAATCGGCTGTAAGTCAAATAAGGTGACACAGAAAGGGAAGTCTTTTCACCTTGCGAAAGCCGCAAGACCGCTACCGGATTTCTGGCCCTGCCTCTTGCGGCCTCCCCTGCCAGCCTGTAGGCGCCTGTCGGGTATAAGCGCTTCATTTTCCCCCTGGAATAGCAAGCCAGGGTCTTCCTGCCCATCCTGACCGACCGGTCATAGTCCGGTTTCCGGATCAGCAAATATTGTCTTTCCCTGGCCATAATCCTCCAAGCTTCATGCTTAACTTCGGAACCGCCAGTCCCCGAAAGGTGAAGATCCGGGCGGCAAAGCATTAAGTTGATTCTGGGAGAAAAACACCCGCAGGCGCCTGGGATCAGCGGCACTGAAGCGTCTTTTTCAGTCAATTTGGCGAAGAGATGACCCAATGAAAGACATGAGGGAAGACAGGCCGGCAGTCCGGGGCTCCGGGTTGTCTTGGGGCCGCATCTAAACTTAGCAACTTCGGTACCTGGCACCGGCAAAAGAGTTAGTATGAGGGAGAGGGAACAAGCGCGGCTTCCGATGGAGAACTTTATGGCAACGCCGGTCCGGTTGGATTGAGATGGAACTTGCTCAAAAAAGTTGGGGCCAATGGAATACCCTCCACTGATGTATGGTGGGGGCAACTTCGATGCCTGGCACCGGCCCCCCCGGCTTGCGCCACTCAATTACAATCGGCGGATTTTCGCCAGCGAAGCGGTGGGTTTGCAGCGGCATCGCCGATTGAGAAGCCGTTTCCCCACGCGACAATGGGAAAGGAATGATGGCCATGCGCTTTTCAAGGCAAGTTCCCCATCACCACGGCGGCCTGCTCACGCCAGACCGGGAAGGGCCCGCTCAGGACAGCAGGCAGGACGAAACTGGAAACAAGGCTGCGCATACCTTGGAGCAAGCGGCTTTCAGCATCCACAAGGGTCCGAAGGGCAGGTATTACTGGCTGCACGAAACCAACCTGTACCGAAACCCTGCCTTCCTTTTTCTGATGTGGAAGATCTTCTTTTTCATCTGGCTTGCCGTGGCAACCTTTGTCATGATTCTCACAACCTGGGGCGACGACCTGATTGAGGCGCTCCGCAATATCGGCCTCCCCCTGGTCTATGTCCTGATTTTTGTGCTTGTCTTGATCACCTTCTCCTACTGGGTTTATGCCCTTATGATGGGAGGAAAATACAGCGTGCTGTTTGAGATGGATGAAAAGGGCGTGACCCACACTCAACTGCCAAGACAGTTCAAAAAGGCTGAAAAGCTGGCAGCCTTGACCACGCTGACTGGCTTGGCCGCGAAGACCCCCTGCACTGTTGGCACCGGGCTCTTGGTCTCGGGTAGTCAGTCGATGCGCACGGACTTCAAAAGGCTGCGCGCCATCAAAGCGAGCCGCAGGAAATGCACGATCAAGCTGCGGTCCAGCGACCTGATGCATAATCAGGTCTACACTGCGCCGGAGGATTTTGATTTTATACTGGGCTTTATCCGGGCGCGGAGCAGTCAGGCTCGCTTTCAGGGGCCTGATCCACCCCAATAGCGCGCTTCGTCAAAAACAGAGCGTGACGGCTGGGCGAAAAATATTTGTTGGCTGTAGATGGCGTCAATCTTGATTCCGGAAGGCTTCGGCTAGGCAGGTGTAATTCGAGGAATACCGGATTTCGGGATGCTGGTTCCTGCCCCTGCACAACGGCGCCGACGGACGAGCGCATCAATGTGGATCTGCCCTCCCGGGCGCATCAGGGTGAGGCGCCTGAACCAGTCCACAGCGTCTGGATACATTTTTTAAGTACAGCCATTAGCTGCACCCAATAAGCGTGAACGCATCATACGAGGGGCCTGGCACCGGTACCCGCAGATCTCCCATAAATCGAATGTGAATGTGCCATATTGCGGATACCGGACTTGAGGCCAATCAGTCATTTCCCGGAAGCAGGCAGCATCGCCCACTCTGATACTGTGTCCTTTGTTAAGGCAAATATGCACGGTATAATCAAATTGCAATACTCCTTTAAAGTCATGGCTGGCTATGCGGCGCAAGGCCCGTTGCCAAAATCGCGCATTCGAATCGCTTGGGGGCTCAGAGATGATCAGCAAAGTCCAGGGTATCAAATTTTATGCGAAGGCCGCTGAACAAGATGTGGATTTGCAATTGTTCTTTGAAAAAAAGAAGCAAAAAGAGAACTTCTATAATACCGTCCTGGTTTATGGCCATAACGGGTCTGGAAAGTCGACCCTCGCAAGAGCCTTCAAAAGCATTGGCAGCGGTGATGAGCCAGGCGTCGAAAGACCGGAACTTCTCGACAAAAGCAAGAGGCCCGTTCAGCCGGGTCCTGACGCCAGGCTCCCCATATTTGTTTTTGACGAGAGTTATATAACCGACAACGTGCGCATAAACAAAGAAGGTTTGTCGTCCATCGTTCTATTTGGTGAACAGGTAGGCCTTGACAGCAGAATCCAGGAATTGAAAAAGGAATTGGCGGCATTGGGGGATGAACTTGAAAAAGCCAAATCAAAAAAAGAAGCGCTTAGCGGCATGAAGAACCTTGAGTCGCCGGACTTCGCCAAAGAATCGTTGCGGGATCGGCTGAAAGGAGATCGCAGCTGGGCTGGAAGAGAAAAAACGATAAAGGGTTTAAAGCACAATTCTCCTGTTCGTGAGTAAGCTTTAACGTCTATCATCCAAACTTCCCCCCAATTGTCCGAATCGAAATCCGATGCCGGGCATCAGTTTGACAGGAAACTGAAACAGCTCGAAGTGGCAAGAAAAGGCGTGCGGCTGGACAATCTTCCGGTTGTCGGTCCCGAAACTTTCCCAGATTTTCAATCCTGTGCCATTCTGTTGAATAAAACCATTGACGATTCCGCACAATCGCCTGAATACCAGCGCGTCCAGGAACGCATGCTGGAAGAGGATTATCAGGAAAAAGTTGAAACACAGATTTTGCCGGATGCTGTCCATTTTTGCCCACTCTGCCAGCAGGCAATTTCCGACAATTACAAGCGGCAGCTGGAAAAGCTTGTGGCAAGGGTGAGTGAAGCAGAGATTTCTGTTTTATCGGGCAAGGTGAGAGCTTTGCTATGGGATTCACCTGTTTTGGAGGAACTCCTGGAACGTGTTGAAGCATGTCGACAGGTTTCGCTTGATCAACCCGCCTGCGAGCTTGATCATCTCGAGCAAGCGCTGGAGCGTGCCTTCGGGTTAAGAGATGAACATAATCGCCTGATCAAAAAGAAACTGGCAGACCCTTACAAAAAAACAACCTACCAGCTGAATTGGTCTCCGATCATCGAAAACCTCATAAAGGGAATAGAGGGGGTCCAAAAGGTCATTGAGCAATACAATGATAAGCTGGGAAATCTGAAAGACATAACGAACAGTCTGCTGGAACTGAATCGGGAACTGGCCTTTTATGAGAACCAGAATCTCATTAAGGCGTATAAGAACAGCGTCAAGATGAAAGCGGAAGCCGAGGAGAGTTATAAGAAAACTGAACGGGCATACAAGGACAAATTCAGTAAACTGGAGGATAGGAAAAATGAATTCAAAAACATACAAATCGCCACTGAAAAAATCAACGTCTACCTGACTTTTGTCTTTTTGGATAGGGATCGTTTGAGAATCGAAACCGAGAATGATCGCTATGTCATCTATTCGAATGGCAAAAAAATCCCGCCCGAATGCTTGTCCGAGGGGGAAAAGAATGTGATCGCCCTGGCTTACTTTTTTGTGCAGGTCTGCGCAGATCAGCAAGAAAATCACATGTTCAAAAAAGAAGTGATGCTTGTCATTGACGACCCCGTTTCAAGTTTTGACCGGGACAATAAACTCGGCGTAACGGCTTTTCTTGGAGATCTCATCCGCAATTTCGCATGCGGAAACAGTTGTTCCAAGATCCTCTTGCTAAGCCATGATCTGTCAACAATCCAGGCGATAGGTCTTGATAGCGAAGGCCTCAGGTCAAGAACCCTGCGTTTGCTCGATTGGAAAACGGTCAATTTGGACTTGAAACGCTATAACGAGTACAAGGAACTTGTCGGGCATTTGTTGCGCTACATAAAAGATGAAAAGTCAGATTTTTCAGATTTAACCGTTGGAAATGGCATGCGAAGAATACTGGAAGCTTATGCTTCCTTTAACTACGCCGTGGGAATCAGAAAATTGCTTCGACTGGAATCCATTGAGAATAAATTGGGCAAAGGCAACCCTGAGCTTGGAAAAGCATTGCTCGACAATTACCGGAGAACCTTCAATCCGCTTCTTCTGCATGGGGAGAGTCACACGGAAGAGCGTGTGAAAAGTTCAGACAGTGAGGATCTGTTCAGGCAATACTCCACGGAGAAGAAAAAAGATGCTGGCAAGTTCCTCCTGTGTTTTCTATTTCACCTGGATTCGCTTCACATAACCCACATGCTGGCCGACCACCGGGACGCTCTTGACACGATTCAGGGATGGGCGGATCAGGTAGAAGAATTGGCAGGAGAAAGAAGGCAAAAAAATGGCTCTCTTAAGGCCAGTCGGGCCGACTGAATAGCCGAGGCATTCACAAACCTTCAGTTTGCCAAAAAGATTTCAACCGCTCATTCTGCCATTGTCGATTGTTTTGCACTGCCAGGAGTTCCGGCAGGCAATGTGGTTATCGTACTTGATTCAATTTGCCGATCCAAGATCCTCCCATTATTGCCACACGGAGCTCTCGTAAGCGTCCTTTAATCGACGCTTGTCCCTGGTGATTACGCTCTGGATAATGGACTTGTGAGAACTGTGTTTTCTGGCTGAAGAAAACCCAGTAAACGCAAGTAAAGTGGAGGAGCACAACCCCA
>JAAZGO010000020.1 GCA_012511175.1 Fastidiosipila sp.
CATGTCCCGTGCGATCTTACTCATGTTGGGTTTCAAGTTTGTTGCCTCCAAAATGATCTTCAGTCTCGGCAGATCCGTGAGAGCTTTTACCTCCACGCTTGTATCAAATTTGATCGGATAGTGCATGGTCTTACCTCGAAATAATCTTTGGTAAGAACTCTAAACACTCCCATCACTTTTGTACATTCTTATCTCATCGAAACTGTGCATTTTAAAGCTAGCATTTACATGGTGACAAAAACGGAAAATGAATCAATTCGAAAATGGCGTTTGTCTAGGCTTTTAATCGCCCTTATGGTCCTTCTCACATCTTGCGGGATATCCAGTGATTTAAACGATATTTCTGTAGATATCAGCACTTACAGCATCGTCTTCAGAAGTGAGAGAGGTTTTGGTAATGACCGATTTGATGTTTATTCCTTTTCTTTAGAGAAACCAGAAAACATAAGTGACTTTCACATGGTGAGTGAAGAGTCTGAAAAATTCTTTTGGGATTTCATCAGCATGATTGATGCAGAACTCATGGATGATCCATCTAAGGCATCCTCATTGAAGCCACTAAAAGCAGCTTTAGATAAGATTAAAAATCAGGAAGACGGGCAATATCTGCATGTAAGTTCGAATGGTACACGTAAGTTATACGTCTATAGTCCAATGTTAAATACTGGTTATTGTCTAATTCTGGTCATTTAGAATTTCTGATCAAGGATAAGAAAGAGGCTGTCTCATTTTGAGACAGCCCCACTTTTTTGGCGGAGAAGGAGGGATTTGAACCCTCGCTGGAGTTGCCCCCACTAACGGTTTAGCAAACCGTCCCCTTCGACCTCTTGGGTACTTCTCCAAGGTTTGCGTCCGGCGCGCTTTGACATTATAGCATGCAAAACAAACCGGGCGCACAAAAATCAGTTCAGGAGCGGCTCTTTTCCTCTCCCGTTCCTGTCAAATTACAGGTTCTTTGCTACAAAATCCCAGTTCACCAGATCCCAGAACTTCTCAATGTAGGAAGGCCGGGCATTTCTGTAATCAATGTAGTAGGCGTGTTCCCAGACATCACAGGTCAGAAGAGGTTTCTTGTTTTCTGTCAGGGGCGTGCCGGCATTGCTGGTGCTGATGATCTCAAGTTTGCCCTCATCGTCCTTGACCAGCCAGGCCCAGCCGGAGCCGAAGGTGGTGGCAGCAGTTGCGGAGAACTTCTCCTTGAAATCGTCAAAAGATCCAAAGGCTTCATCAATGGCCTCAGCCAGTTCACCGGATGGCCTGCCGCTTGCGCCGGGAACCAGGCAGTGCCAGTAAAAGGTGTGGTTGAAAACCTGGGCCGCATTGTTGAAGATGCCGCCGCTGGAACGCCTGATGATGTCCTCAAGGGGCATGTCTTCGAACTCGGTGCCGGCGATCAGCTTGTTCAGGTTGTTGACGTAGGCCTGGTGATGCTTTCCGTAATGGTAGTCAATGGTTTCCTGGGAAATGGCCGGCTCCAGGGCATCTTTCTCAAAAGGCAGTGGTGGCAGTTTATGTTCCATTATGTTCCTCCTGGAATTATCTTTGTCGGAAGCGGATCCGACAGCGCTGCAGGACCCGGAGTCCTCGTTAACACTCTACAACGGTCTTGGACAGGCTTCAAGGAAATGTATGAACGGTGGAAAAAGTTACGGGATCGGAAAGCGAAAACCAGCGGGAAAAGTGTCTCCAGCAAAAACGGATTTTTCCGGGATGATCGAACCACAGAAAAAAGCCTTAGGAACCGTTCACGTCACAGGCATTTCGTGCGGATGCCTAAATATTCAATTGTCAATCGGAAATGACTGTACGGATTTGATAAAGAATTGTCCGGTTCTGCGAATAGCCGATCTTGTTCACTTACTTAATAATAATCTTTAGGTATTAATAGGTATCTGATCAATGTCAAATTTGAACAAGGAGGAATCATCACATGAAAAGGTATCTGGCGGCGTTACTAAGCGTGCTGCTTCTGCTGTGTTTAATGGCAGGTTGCGCCGGAACAACCCCCAATGAACCAAGCAATCCTCAGCCAACGGACAAGGAAGACTTGCCCGGCCCGACTGGCAATGAGGAAGTTATCAAGTTTGGAGTGTTTGAGCCGATGACCGGCGCCAACGCTGCATGGGGAGAGTATGAGCTTAGGGGAATTGAACTTGCTAATGAACTCTATCCGGAAGTCCTGGGCAAAAGGATCGAACTGGTAATCGCCGACAACAAATCCGATGTTGTTGAGGCGGCAAATGCTGCTGCCCGCCTGGCCGAAAACAGTGAAGTAACCATTGTGCTCGGTTCCGCCGGTTCATCTCTTGCCATGGCTGGAGGTGATATATTCCTCAGCAACCAGGTCCCGGCAATCGGCACCTCGCCTACCAGTCCGAACGTTACACTTGGCAATGACTACTATTTCCGGGTTTGCTTTATTGACACATTCCAAGGCATTGCTCTCGCCAACTACGCAGCGTCTGAATTGGGGCTTAAAAAAGGCGCCATCATTTATGAAATTACCAATGACACCTGTGTGGCCATGCGTGCTCCCCTGACCAAGGCCTACAACAATTTGGGCGGAGAAATCCTAACTGAAGCGACATTCAGCGTTGGAGACCAAGATTTCAACGCCCAGCTTATTGCCGTCATGGCAAAGAACCCGGAGGTGATCTTCTGTCCGGGGAACCCGACCGAGGTGGCGCTGCTGATCAAGCAAGCGCGCGCATTGGGTTATGAGGATGTCATGTTCATGAGCAGTGATGCCGTCGATGTGCCGGTCTTCCTGGAGGTTGGCGGTGATGACCTGGAAGGCGTTTATGTCACAACACATTTCTCGGCTGAAGCTCCCATCAACGACATGACCACCGTATTTACCGAAGCTTATTCAGCCAAGTACGATGACGAACCCGGCGCACTGACTGCGCTTGCTTTTGATTCCTATGTCGCGGCAGTTGAGGCCATCAAAGCTGCCAACAGCACCGACGGACCCGCATTACAGAAAGCGCTGGCAAATTTAAGCTTTGAAGGATGCACAGGCCGCATTGAATTTGATGAGAATGGCGATGCGATTAAAAACCAGGTGGTACTGAAAATTGTGGAAAACAATCAGTGGAAATATGGCGGTACCACATTGATTGAGAAGAATTAAGCTGTTCATGCTAGTTGGGGGCCGGCTGACCGGCCCCCAAATTACATCTTCCACACCGGCCCGCCCCCTTCCCATTATCGTACAAACGATTTGAATGGGTGGGAGGGGAGTTAAGATAACGAGAACGTATCATGAATGTTTTAATCCCGACTTTTGAGCAGTTTGTGCAGGCGCTGACCAATGCAATCGCCATGGGCAGTCTTTATGCGCTGATTGCAATCGGCTACACCATGGTGTACGGAATTTTGCGGCTGATCAATTTTGCGCATGGCGACATTCTCATGATGAGCATGTATTTTGCTTTCTACATCGTGAGCCTTTTCAGATTGCCATGGTATGCGGCATTCATTCTGGGCACACTGGGCATCGGTCTGCTGGGTATGCTCATTGAGCGAGCTGCTTACAAGCCGCTGCGTTCGGCACCGCGCATCTCGCTGTTGATTTCTGCTATTGGTGTTTCTTTCCTGATGGAGAACTTGGCGACAGTCGTTTTTTCAGGCATCCCGAAACAGTTCCCATCGGTTCCCTTTTTCCAGGAGGTACTGATTATTGGCAAGGTTCATTTGCAGCGAATGACCCTGATTGTACCCCTGATTACGGCTGTCCTTGTATCAGGACTTCTGATGCTCACCAAAAAAACCAAGATCGGCATGGCTATGCGAGCGGCCAGCAGGGATTTCACGACCGCAAGATTGATGGGAATCAATGTCAATCAGATCATTTCATTCACATTTTGCATTGGCTCCATTATGGCCGCGATCGGAGCCATGATGTGGGGTCTCAAGTATCCAAAAATTGAACCATATGTAGGAGTGATGCCTGGATTGAAATGCTTTATTGCGGCTGTTTTGGGCGGAATTGGAAACATTGGCGGCGCGGTAGTCGGAGCCCTGCTTTTAGGCTTGATTGAAATAATGATCGTACTGTTTATGCCCGGCCTATCCGGTTATAAGGATGCGTTCGCATTTGTGCTGCTGATCATCATATTGCTTGTTCGCCCCACGGGACTTCTAGGCGAGAAGAACATCGACAAGGTATAAGGACACAAATATGAAGAAATCGAAATGTCGGGACCGCATTCTGACCTGTATCGCCCTCTCAGCCTTCCTGGTTTTCTTATGGCTTGTAGACACGGGTCGCCTGCTTGGGAGTTATGAAGCCAGGGTCATCAAGTTGTGCGGCGTCTACACGATCGTTGCGCTTTCGCTGAACTTGATCAGCGGGCTGACCGGTCAGTTTTCTCTCGGACAGGCGGGATTCATGGCGATTGGAGCCTACGTCACAAGCCTGCTCATTATTCCTCCCCCCATTAAGGAAGCCATGTTTTACGTAGAGCCAATTTTGCCTTGGGTGAGAGATCTTCAAGCTCCATTTCTTATCGCCTTGATGGCCGGCGGCGCAATCGCAGCTCTCTTTGCCTCTTTTATAGGTTTTCCGGTTTTACGATTAAAGAGTGACTACCTGGCAATCGCAACGCTTGGTTTCTCGGAAATCATTCGCATTGTCATTATGAATGCAACACCAATTACCAATAGTTCTGCCGGAATCAAGAGTATCCCGCCCATCGCGAACGTATGGTGGACCAGCATCAGTGCCGGAGTTTGTATTTTTCTGGTATTGCGTCTGATGCGTACCTCTTATGGCCGCGCTTTTAAGGCCATCCGGGACGATGAAGTAGCTGCGGAGTCGATGGGGATTTCGCTCTTCAAACACAAGATGCTTTCTTTTGTCATATCGGCTTTCCTGGCAGGGATCAGCGGTGGGCTCCTGGCCAGCGTTGTGGGAGTTCTTACGCCGGTATTTTTTCGATTTACGCTCACCTATGAGATTCTTTTGATTGTTGTTCTCGGCGGGCAGGGGAGTATTACAGGTTCATTGGTGGCAGCAACGGTCGTCACCATTGCGAAAGAATGGCTCCGTTTTCTGGATGAGGGATTCTCGCTGGGCCTCTTTTCCGTGCCAGCCATTCCTGGGCTGCGCATGCTCGTTTTTTCAGTCTTTCTCATGGTCATCATCTTGTTCTATCGAGAGGGATTTTTCGGATCCCGCGAGTTTTCCTGGGAAGGTTTCTTTGGAATCTTCACGAAACTTGGTAAATGGTGCAAGGGGCTGTATCGCCGCGGAATTACCCCGAAAGGAGGTGATCGGGCATGACCATTCTGGAAACGAACCGGGCAACAATACGTTTTGGCGGCGTAACTGCCGTTGACGATTTGAACATTCAAGTCAAGAAGGATGAAATTGTGGCCATCATCGGCCCAAATGGCGCGGGCAAAACTACTGCCTTCAACATGATTACCGGTGTATATACACCCAATGAGGGCCGTATTCGATTTTGTCCTTCAGGCGATGGGGAGAACTTAATTGACATCACCGGCATGCGCCCGGATCTCATTGCCCGCAAAGGCATCGCGCGAACCTTCCAAAACATCCGGCTTTTCTCAAAGATGACGGTGCTGGAAAATGTGCTCATTGCGAATCATCTGCACCTCAAAAGCGGTATTTTGGGTGCCATGGCGGGCTGGCCCCTGTATAGCAAAGAAGAACGCCGTATCAGAGAGAAATCCTTTGAATTGCTGGAGCTGGTAGGTTTGGTTGAAGATGCCGGGAAGATGTCGGCCAGTCTTCCTTACGGTAAGCAGCGAAAACTAGAAATCGCCCGCGCGCTCGCGACTGAACCGACACTTTTGCTCTTGGATGAACCCGCGGCAGGGATGAATCCTCAGGAAACACTCGAATTGACCTCATTTGTCCGCCAGATTCGGAATCATTTCGATCTTACTGTTCTCCTGATCGAACATCATATGCAAATTGTCATGGATGTTTCAGATCGTATTTACGTCTTGGATTTTGGAAAAACCATTGCGCACGGCATTCCAGCTGATGTAAAAAACGATGAAAAAGTTGTTCAAGCATACCTGGGGGTTGGCTAATATGCTAAAAGTTAAAGATCTGGCGGTGAGTTACGGTGGCATTGAAGCCGTCAAGGGTATTTCTTTCGATGTTCCAGAGAAGTCCATCGTGACTTTGGTCGGTTCGAACGGCGCGGGGAAAAGCACGACTCTGCGTGCCATCTCAGGGATCACGCGAGTGAAAGCCGGGAGCATACATTTCAATGGACAGGATATCGTGGGTCTTCCCGCAGAAAAAATTGTGGGGCTTGGCATTAGCATGGCGCCGGAAGGCCGCCGGATCTTTCCCAACTTGACCGTCCTCGAAAATATCAAGATTGGCGCCTACTTGAGAAAAGATGATCTTTCGGATGATATTGCCTGGGTGTACGAATTGTTTCCGATACTGAAAGACAGGCACTGGCAGATGGCTGGGACACTGTCCGGCGGAGAACAGCAGATGCTTTGTGTTTCCCGTGCACTGATGAGCCGGCCGAAATTGCTGATGCTCGATGAACCATCACTGGGGCTTGCACCCATGATCGTCCACGATATCTTTGAAATCATCGGGAAGATCAACCGTGAAGCCGGGGTTACCATTCTGTTAATTGAGCAGAACGCGAATATGGCACTCCATATCGCGGACGTTGGATATGTTCTGGAAACCGGATTTATTACTCTCTCCGGCGATGGGCGTTCGTTGCTTGAAAACGAGGCCGTAATCAAAGCCTACCTGGGTGAGTAGATAAGTGACGGTCAATTTCTGTGAAGATCACAAGGATTTCATTTTTCCGAAGGCAAGCCCGCCAGAGTTCCACGACTCTGACGAATTACATACAAGGAGGAAAGGCTTATGGTTAACAAAACAATGGACGCTCTGGTTAAGGAAAAACGTGGTCCTGGGCTTACGTTGATGAAAGTACCCATACCGTCTCCACAGATTGGTGAAGTGCTGATAAAAGTGAGGAAAGCAGCGATCTGCGGTACCGATGTTCATATTTATAACTGGGATGAATGGAGCCAGCAGCGAATTACCCCCCCGGTGGTCATTGGCCATGAGTATGTGGGAGAAATTGTAGAGCTGGGAGAAGGCGTGACGGGACTGAGTGTGGGTCAGCGCGTGAGCAGTGAGAGCCATGTCGTATGCGGACGCTGCAGAAATTGCCTGGCAGGGAACGAACAGTGGTGTGAACACACTACAATTGTTGGTGTCAATTTGAATGGCGCCTTTGCGGAATACCTTTGTGTCCCGCATGTGAATGTGATGCCTATTCCGGATGATATTCCGGAAGATGTGGTTTCCTTTTATGATGCCCTTGGCAACGCCACCCATACGGCTCTGATGTTTGACGTTCGGGGTGAAAACGTGTTGGTCACAGGGGCGGGTCCCATCGGCCTGATGGCGGCGAAAATAAGCAAGTTCTGCGGCGCCCGAAGAGTGGTGATTACGGATCTCAAGGACTACCGCCTCGACCTGGCCCGCCGTTTGGGTGTTGACGAGGCGGTCAATGTCGGCCGGGAAAGTCTGGAGGATGCAATGCGCAGTGTAAATATCCCGGGAGGTTTTGACGTTGGCATGGAAATGTCGGGTAATACTGCCGGACTCGCTCAATTGCTGGGATCCCTCCGGAATGGCGGGAAGGCGGCACTGCTGGGGATCTTCAGCTCCGGCCGGAGTGATATGGACTGGAACGACATCATTTTCAAGGGATTGACCGTACAAGGAATCACGGGACGCCGGATGGACAATTGGAGCCAAATGTCTGCACTGATCCAGGGAGGGCTTGACATGTTACCCGTCATCACCCACCGGTATCATTACAAGGATTTCGAAAAAGGTTTCGCCGCAATGAAGAGCGGGGAATCGGGCAAGGTAGTTTTCGATTGGATGGAGAGTTAAGCATGAAACAAAAAGCATTTGCCGCATACAGGGAGCGTGTGAACGAACTGCTCGAATCAGGAGCCTACAAGGATGAACGCGTGCTGACAACGCCGCAAGATGCCCGCATTAATACAACAAAGATGCGTAATGTACTGAACATGTGCTCCAACAACTATCTGGGGTTGGCGTCAGATCCCGAAATAATCGCGGTAGCTAAAGAGAGCCTGGATCGGTGGGGAAACGGATTGGCCGCGGCCCGCTTTATCTGCGGTACGCAAAGCCTGCACAAAGAACTGGAAGCCAAAATTGCCAACTTTTTTGAGATGGACGATGCAATTTTGTACCCCACCTGTTCCGCAGCCAACGGCGGACTTTTCGAGTCTCTTCTTGGACCGGAAGACGCCATCATATCCGATGAACTCAACCATGCCTCCATCATCGACGGGATCCGCTTGTGCAAGGCAAAACGTTTTCGCTACAAGAACAATGACATGGAGGATCTTCGTGAAAAGCTTGACATGGCAAAAGGCGCCCGCTATCGGTTAATCGCGACAGATGGTGTATTTTCCATGGACGGCTACATCGCAAACCTCCAAGGGATTTGCGACCTCGCTGAGGAGTACGGAGCCATGGTCATGGTTGATGACTGCCATGCAATCGGCATTGTGGGCGATCATGGAAAAGGCACAACGGCATACTGCAAGGTCATGGGCCGGGTGGATATCATAACCGGCACCTTGGCAAAAGCGCTTGGCAGCCCCGCAGGGGGATTTGTCTCGGCAAAGCAGGAAATTGTCGATTTGCTCCGCCAGGTGAGCCGTTCCTACATATTTACCAACTCAGTCGCGCCCATCATCTGCGCAGTTGGCCTGCATGTATTGGACCTTTTGGAGCGTTCACCGCACTTGCAAGACGCCGTAAAAAAGAATACGGCCTACTTTCGAAATGCCTTGACGGAGAACAATTTTGATGTACTCCCTGGCGAACATCCGATTGTACCGATTATGCTTTATGATGCGCAGGTGGCCAGAGATTTCTCAGCCAATATGCTGAATAAGGGAGTATATGTCGTGGGTCTCTCCTTCCCCGTAGTCCCGCAAGGTCAAGCGAGGATCCGCGCACAGGTATCTGCAGCACACACCAAGGAGGATTTGGATTTCGCAGTCAAGTGTTTTTGTGACGTCCGGAACGAAATGGGACTGTGAGTGTAAAGCCATAAACTTTTGCGCAGGGTACCCTCAAATTGCCGAAGTGCCCTGCGCTTATTTTTGATTCTTTTCGCCCTGCCGCCGGTCGCTAAGGCTCAATACCGGCATCCAAGCCATCTGCCAGGCTGCGATCTCGAAAAGAAGCGGGGGGACACCCCTTGTATCGTTTGAAGTATTTGTAGAAGCTGTTCATGCTCTTGTAGCCAACCTGCGCGCAGACATCATGAACAGAATGAGTGGTTGTTTCCAATAAAGCTGCAGCGTGGTTGATTCGAAGCTCATTGATATATTGCGGAATACTGACATTCATGTATTTCTTGAAAAGCCGGGAAATGTAGTCGGGAGAGGCATGAACAACGCCTGAAAGGGTGACCCGATCCAAGGCGTGGTGATAGTTTTCGTGAATATACTGTAAAAGTCCATTCACGATCAGGTTGTCAGTAAATTTCCATCCAATTGAACGTCTGATCGAGGCCAGCAGCTGGTCATATTCAATGGGTTTCAGCAGGATATCTCTTGCCCCAAGGCGGAGTCCGCGTTGGGCGTACGCAAATTGGTCGTAAGCGGTAACGATAATATAGTTCCGATCAGGTTCTTGCCGCATCACTTCGAAACCATCCATCACCGGCATTTCAATATCAAGAAAAATCAAAGTTGGTTCAACCTGTCTGATCAGTTTGAGTGCTTCTACGCCATTCGTTGCATGTCCAGCAATTTGAATGGGCAAATGTCCCTTCTCGATGAAGTGACGGATGATGGTAGTCATTGCCAGCTCATCATCGACAATAATTGCTTTCAAGTTAACTGGCCCCCTTCTTTATCAGGAATTGAAATCTGAACAAGGACGCCATGATGATCGGCGTTGTCAATATGAAAGGAGAAATCGTTTCCGTACAGGTTCTGGAGTTTTTCGTAAATTAAGGATAAACCGTGACCTGACCGGGCAACCACGTGATTTCGTACGCGTTCCAGCTCTCCTGGATTCAAGCTCTGGCCATCATTCCAGATTCTGAATAGAAGCCGTCCATCTGAATTTGAGACATTTATTCGGATGTGCTGGCAATGTCTGTTGCGGGAAGACCCGTGAACAAATGCGTTTTCCACGATGGGCTGCAGAAAATTGAATGGAATCCTGACGCAGTGAAGAGCCTCGTCAATCTCGTATTCAACGCAAAGCTTGTCCCCAAATCGAAGCTTCTGCATATCCAAATAGAGATTAAGATAATGTATTTCCTCTTCGAGCTTGACAATATCCTGGTTGGTGCTCATGATGTACCGCAGCATTTTTGAAAGTTTCGTGATGGCATCATAGGTATCTTCCCGGTCACTTTCCAAAGACATGCTGGCGATGGTATTGAGGGTGTTGAAAAGGAAGTGATAATCCATTCGAAGGCTGGTGACCATTTTTTTTGTGAAATGGAGGTTTTGTTCCAGCATGGACTTTTTTATTTCAGCCTGTTGGATTTGGGCATCTTTGTCATGTAGTGACTGATAGATTGAATAGAACTCACAAAAACTGACAATGCTCTCAGACATTTTTTCCAATCGCTGTTGAATGCTTTTCTTTGTGCTGTCAGGCAGTGCATAGAGCTCCTCAACGGCACAGGACTCGCTGGCGGAAGACCGGAAATGACCGCCCGCGATACAACCCAGGTAAAGGCCGTTGACGACTATGGGCACATAGTACGTTGTCAGGCCGTAAGCGCAGGTGAACTGTTTCGTGGCGGACCCAGATGCCTCTTCGAACTGAGGCAAAGACATGCACGCACACGTGGATGATGCCGATGCAGGCTGGCAGGTTTCTGTACAAAAGGGGAGATAACGCCCATTTTGCGAAATGATATTTCCATCGCCGTCAAAAATGGTAAAAGGCACAGTTGTCTGCGCAAGCAGAGGGAGCTCCAGCACTTCGATCGCGGAGACGAGCATGTCGCTCTTTTTGCAGGCCTTCATCATTTTGAAGGAAGAAAATTCAAGATCATAACGGGTGGGTGCGCTGATAAATAATTCTCTAAGGCTATGAGGGCCTGTATTGAAGGTTTCATGTACGGAATCGGAAGGCATGTGGAAGAGCATTCCCTTGGAGCAGTGCTGGATTTTCCCATTGATAATATAGATGCCGCTTCCTTCAATAACGTATACGATCTGCTCGTGCCCGTAATGGACGTGGCGGGGGAAATGGTTTCCCTTAAACATTGTTGTGATACCGGCCGTCAGGGAAGTATTGTCATTTTTTGTCTTGGGAGGACTGAAGTAATCGATATATCCCCATTCAGTCTTTTGCCTGTACATCTGACACCTTTGACCAGTTCTGTTAGGAAAAAATTCAATAAATACTTTTATGGCACCAACGTTGCCATTCTACACACTTGAATGCGGCAAAGCAAGAAACAGAACCGCCTGGAAACAAGCCCAACGGACTGAAGGCCGTCCCAGACCGTCTTATTTGCTTGGGCGAATGGGATTCGACAGACTTACGGATTAAAAGAAAACCCGGGTGAAAGGACCACGAAAATTGGTGAAACACGATGTAGTCTTTTTCTCATTTCTACCCGGCGCAAAGTGGATCCGCGTTCACGATCTGCGGCATAGCCACGCAAGCTACCTCATCAGCAAGGGCGCGAAAGTCAAGCTGATCGCAAAGCGTCTCGGCCACGCAGAAGTATCGACAACCCTTGACAAGTACTCCCATTTTTCCCTGCCGACGAGAAGAAAACGGTCATGGATCTTGATGATCTGGCAAGCTCGAAAAAATATTTAGTAGGAATTTAGCAGACCTTAAAGGTGAAAACTCTGGTAACAGGGTATCGTAAGGGATATTGGCGGAGAGAGCGGGATTCGAACCCGCGGAGGACTTGCATCCTCGCCGGTTTTCAAGACCGGTGCCTTCAGCCAACTCGACCATCTCTCCGTGTCTTTCGGCGAGCTCTGTCAGTTTACAAATGAATGATCCGAATGTCAACGCGTGGACAGGCGGGCTTGAGGCGTATAGAATCAGAGTAACGAGCGTCCTTATGGTGGCGATTAAGTTCCCTTTTCATATGGATAACACATTTGTGTATTAAGATGATCCCAGCGGGGATCTTACCCCTGAAGAGACCGCAAGGGAAGACAATAGCAATAAAAAACGAGGATAAGCCTATGCAAGACAGTCACGATGACGATCGCGACAAAAAAGAATTATTGGATACCGGGAAAGATGCCGTGGAAGAAGCAGAGGGCAATGACCAGGCCAAGCGCGGCCGCCCCAACCGACGGCTAACCCGTCACGCAATCCGGACCAGTGGCATCCTGCCCCTGATCCCTTTGCGGGGGATGGTGATCTATCCCGGTGTGCTGCTCTCCTTCGATATCGGGAGGGAGCAATCCATCAGGGCCCTTCGCCAGGCCATGTCAGGCCGCCATGAACTGATCCTGTCCTGCCAGACAACATTGGAACCCGTCTGGCCCAATCAGGAACAGATCTACCGTGTGGGGACGCGCGCCTTCATCCGCCAGGTGCTGGAGCTGCCCGACGATACCATGAAAGTTCTGGTTTACGGCCTTGAGAGGGTTGAAATTGACGATTACGTTTCCGACAACTCTCATTATGAAGTGCGTTACCATTCGCTGCTTGTCAATACGCCGGAGCAGACACCTCAGCTGGATGCTTCCGTGCGTCTTATGATCGATATGTTTCAGCGTTATGCTTCCATCACGGACCGGGTTGCGCCCGAGGCCGTTGCCCTGGTGCGCCATGAAGCGGAAGCAGGTCACGCGGCGGATATTATTGCGGGCCAGTTGTCAATCCGTTTCGATGAGCAGCAAAAGATCCTGGAGACCACCCTGGTCCAGGATCGGATCAAGATGATCCTGCGCTTTCTGCATCGCGAGATCCAGCTGGCCGAACTGGAACAGAAGATCGCTTCCCAGGTGCAAACCCAGCTGGAGAAGAATCAGAAAGATTATTTCCTCCGCGAGCAGATGCGGGTCATCCAGGAAGAACTGGGGGAGGAATTGGACGCGGAGGAAGAAATTGATACGCTCAGGACCCAGCTGGAGCAATCAACCATTCCTGACGATTACAAGCCGAAAATTGAAAAAGAGATTGACCGGCTTGAACGTCTGCCCTCGCATTTCCCCGAATACGCAACTCAGAGAAGCTGGGTCGAGACCCTCCTGGAACTCCCTTTTGGCCGTGTCGATAAAGAGCGCCACGATCTTGGCCGAGCCAGAAAAATTCTGGATCGGGATCATTACGGCCTGGACAAGCTGAAACAGCGGGTCATGGAGTATCTGGCAGTCAGAAAACTGCTGGTGGAAAAGACCGGCGACTCGACTTTGAAGGGCCCCATCTTGTGTTTTGTCGGCCCTCCGGGAACCGGCAAGACATCCATCGCCAAGGCCATCGCAGAGTCCCTGGGCCGCAAATACATCCGCCTGTCGCTCGGCGGCATCCGGGACGAAGCGGAGATCCGCGGCCACCGGCGAACCTACGTGGGGTCCATGCCCGGCCGCATTATCCAGGCCATCCGACAGGTGGACACTGACAATCCGCTCCTCCTGCTCGACGAAATCGATAAGCTCGGAAGTGATTTCCGGGGCGACCCTTCATCGGCCCTTCTGGAGGTGCTGGATCCTGAACAGAACCACTCCTTCCGGGATCATTACATCGAGATTCCCTACGATTTGTCCCGCGTGCTTTTTGTGACTACGGCCAACACGGTTGATACCATTCCGCACGCCCTTTATGACCGCATGGAAGTGATCGAGGTGACCGGTTACACAGAGGCGGAGAAAATTGAGATTGCTCTCCTTCACCTGCTGCCCAGGGAAAGGAAACAACATGGTCTGACAGGGAGGGATTTGCAGGTTTCCAGGAAAGCCCTGGCGCAGCTGATCCAGGGCTACACCCAGGAAGCGGGTGTCCGCCAGCTGGAACGTGAAATTGCCAGACTTTGCCGCTGCGCCGCCATTGAGATTGCGGAAGCGGAAGGCCAGAAGAAAACCATCCGGGTCACACCGAAGAATCTGGAAAGCCTCATGGGCAAGCCGCGGTATTTTTACGATATGGCTGACAAGGAAGACCAGGTGGGTGTCGCGACAGGCCTAGCCTGGACCTGGGCGGGGGGCGATACCCTGACCATTGAAGTCAACATTATGCCAGGAACAGGCAAGCTGATTCTCACCGGACAGCTGGGCGATGTCATGAAGGAATCGGCCCAGGCGGCACTGACCTACATCATGAGCCGATCTGCCACGCTCAAGGTCGATCCCGCCAAGACCAAGGAACGTGACATCCATATCCATGTTCCAGCCGGCGCCATACCCAAAGACGGTCCCTCGGCCGGCATTACACTGGCAACGGCGCTGGCCTCGGCGCTGACGGGCTACCCGGTCCGGCACGAACTGGCCATGACCGGCGAAGTGACCCTTCGGGGCCGTGTACTCGCCATCGGGGGGCTGAAGGAGAAGGCGGTCGCCGCCAACCGTGCGGGTATCCGTACGGTCCTGATCCCCAAGGACAATGAACGGGACATTGAGGACATTCCCGATACGGTGCGTGAAGCCCTGAAGTTTATCCCGGTCGCCCACATGGACGAAGTGCTGGATCACGCCCTGGTCAGGATTGAGGCACCGCATTCGCCCTGCCAATGTGACGAAACTGAAAAAGGGGAAAGCGAAAAAGAGGTAAACGGGTCTTGAGGCAGTCCGGAAGCCTTTATTAAAGGGAGGGCAGTCCCTGTACGGCAGGGGCTGCCCTACAATTGAATGAGAACCCGGTCGCCCTCTGAAGAGCGGACATCGACCAGGGGGACGCCGGGATAATCTTTTTTCATCCGGCGGAAGATTTTCATGACTTCCCCAATTTTCTCGTCGGGCAGACCGCTGATAAATTGCTCGAAACCGGAACTTTTTTCAGAAGCTTCTTTTTTGGTATCGATCACTTCCCTTCTCCATTCCATTCGTCTTGAAGGGTTGCCATCCCGGATCGATTCCCGGATTTCCTTGCGGATGGTTTCCCTGATTCCGTTGGCATCGACCGCTTCCCTGACTTCCTGCCGTACGGTTTCCTTGATTCCGTCGGCATCAATGGTTTCGATGACATGGGTCCGGATCTCGCGGCTGACCGTCTTCTCCACCTCTCCGGCTGCCCCCATCTGGTCTTGTTTTTTTACAGCCGGGGAGTCGAAGTCATCCAGCTTATCTGATTTAATTTCTCCGCTTTCAGCCTTTCGGCGGTCTTTGGCCAGGGACCGTTTGTAGATCTTGAAGGCCATCTTGGAGAAGATCATGCGGTTAGGAAACCACAACCGGATTCCTCTCTTCCCCTGCTGTTTGATGATCAGTTTCATGGGAATAACCTCTTCTTATTCAACGAAGATCTCGACATGGTCACCGTCGGCAGATTCCACCTCAAGTAATTTGCCCAGAACACCCTCGTCGACCAGCTTGACAACCTTATCCCATTGGAGGGCTCCAAGGTTAAGGCCGTTGATATTCAGGCCGCCCACCCCATCCGTGCTCTCAATAATCTTGAGCAGGGCCAGGGGCACATTAATCCGAACCTTGTCGCCATCTTCCGAGTCCACAACAATTTTCAAGAGCATCTTGTCAGGATCCTTGCGGTTCTCCGGCCTGACATACTGGGTCTCAGGCTCAGGCTCCCTGGAAAACAGCTGATCCAGCGTCACCTTGAAGATACCTGCCAACTGTGGTAACAGGGTAATATCCGGCAGACTGACACCGTTTTCCCATTTGGAAACGGCCTGAGCCGAAACGGATAACTGTTCAGCCAGTTGGTCCTGAGTGAGCCCTTTTTCCTTGCGCCATTTTGCAATGTTGTCGCCGATGACTTGTGCGTCCATTTTTGACTTCTCCTTCTGTTTTCCTATTTCATTTGATGTTCGATAGCAATGCCGAGGAATTCAGCCAGTCTGGGCATGGGCTCGATCAAGCGGATGTCCTTGTCCCGAAGTGGAGCGTCCTTTCTGTCGGCAGAAGCCGGGGACTCCCCATTCTGGAAAGACTCCAGTTGGCCCGCCCAGATGGCGGATTCATTTTCAAATACACAGACTTCCATTTTGCTCACCTTCATTCATGTCTTATTGCCTTTCCCATGACATGGCTCGGCGCCGGTGACCCCTGGGTGCAGATCAAGCCTAGAGGGCTGAAGCGCTGAATTGAAGGTAGCAGCGGTTGTTTTGTCCAGAATAACACAACTATTAGTTGTATTCGTTGTAACTTAATGGTTGATATCATAACTGAAGCTGATCCACACGCGTTGGCGTCAGGAAACTGTCGGAAAAATTACAGAAATTCATCCCGGTCGCCTCTATAATGGAACGGCAATTTCATTGGCAAATCCCCGGAGGTAAGCAATGGAAAAACAGTTAATTATGATGGGTTTGGTCCGGTTCCTGCATGAACTCTTCACCGTTTTGTGGGTTGGGGGCCTGGCCTTCATGTCACTGACGCTTGTGCCGTCCCTGTCCAAAGTCCTAGGCGATGGTGAGAAAAACAAAGAGATGATGAAGATGGTAACGCGGCGCCATCGGATCTGGATTTATCTGAGCATGGTTGGACTCATCGTGACAGGACTTCTGCTTGGGCGTTCCAGTCCTTCTTTTACCGGCTTTCTGCACTTTGATAATCTCTACTCAGCTTTAACCGCCGTCAAGCATCTGCTGATCGTCGTAATGGTAGTGATAGCTTTGTTCAGGTCGATCAAATTCGGGAAAAAAGATCAGGCCGGCAAACCTGGAAAACACAGGGTCAACGTGATCCTGATCAGGGTCAATTTCGCCTTGGGTGTTGTCGTGATCCTGTTAAGCGCTTTTGCTGCTGCGACCCGTTGACCGTTACTCGAGTCACGGGTTCATCCGCAATGGGCACACCCGCCAAAGGACGGGCGATGAATCAGCTTGGCTGGAAATATCCCGCCCATCATTTTTTCAAGTGTCGGCCCAGGGCTGTCAAGGGAAGATAAACTTCGGACGTCAGGGGAAAAGGGCCAAATAGACGTCCAGCTTCACTCTTTCCGAAAAGTCCCGGATGGCCTCTGACGCGATTTTCATGGCCTCTTCTTTCGGATAGCCATAGATGCCGCTGGAGATGAGGGGAAAGGCAATGCTTTCGCAATGATGGCTGACTGCCAGCCGGAGCGAATTCAGATAGGAGGAGCGAAGCAGGGCCTCTTCTTCCTGGCCGCCATCCCGGTATACCGGACCTGCCGTGTGGATGATAAAGCGGGCTGCAAGATTAAAACCGGGCGTGATAACGGCCTCACCGGTTTTGATGGGCGCCAGCGCCTTACAGGCTTGCGTCAGTTGTGTTATGCCGGCTGCCCGGAAGATGGCACCGCAAACCCCGCCTCCCATCCGCAATTCGGTGTTGGCGGCGTTGACGATGGCGCAGACCTCCATGGTGGTCAGATCCCGATGGACAACAGTAAAAGACATGACTCCCCTTTCCTGTGTCAGCGGCTCAGCATGTGTTGCAGTTCAGTGTTCTTGATCCAGTCACCTCTGCTGTCTTTGAGATAGGGCAGAACCAGGAAATGGCGCTCGCGGTTAAGCGGACCGTGGACATGGGGGCAGAATCTGCCTGTGCTTTCACTTTCCTCCCATTTCACTTTGGAGGCAAGTTTGTCATCATCAATGCAAAGGAGGACCAGTTCATCTTCAGTGTCCTTGAATCCGGGTGCAACCCTCCGGAAGAGGTCAACCGGGGAGCCGTGGATCAAGCCTTCGGTCTGGAGACAATGGCGGCCAAACCAGGGACCGCCTTTGAATTTCTCCCAGGTTTTCCTTCTGGTGCCATGCAGGAACATGTCAGCTTTTTCTTTCTTCGCGAATAAAGGGCGCATTGATTATTTCAGAGAGCAGCAGGCTGTATTTTCCCGGCTGTCGGTAAGCGTTGCCGTGAACCTCGCTTTCCCGGTAAGCCCGCATTTGATCGAGGGGGAAGGCAGCCAGAAAGATGCCCTCCTCTTCCCCTGCTTCCAGAATCAAAGTGTCACGGGAAGAAGGCTCGCCCGGTTTGTAGGCCATACCGTCAAAGGCGTTGGAGTGGCCGTTGCAATCGGGCCAGCCCTGCGGGTAATTAGCAGTGGCCACACCTGTCATATTCTCGAAGGCTCTGGCGCGCAACTGGGAAATCCGGTTGATTTCCATGGGGCAGGCATTGGGGACAAGAATGATTTCAGCTCCTTTTAACATAAGAATCCGGGCGCTTTCAGGAAATTCCCGGTCGTAACAGATCATGGCGCCGATACGGACCGGTCCCTTTTCCGTGTCCAGCTCACAGACATAAAAATCATCGCCGGACGTCAGCCTTCCTTCATCTTCATCGAAAAAGCAAAGATGGACCTTGGCGTAGGTGAGGGCGGCTCTTCCATTGCGGTCGAAGAGGCGGACGGTGTTGCGGGGGGAAGGCTCGCAGGCCTCCAGATAGGTGATGGCGATGGCCATTTGAAGTTCTTGGGCCAGACCGGCAAAAGCGGCAAGAAAAGGGCTTTCGTTTGAAATCGCATACCGCCGGAACTCATTCTCCTCTTGCGGGATGTGATAGCCATTGCTCCACATCTCCGGGAAAAGAGCCAGATCGGCGCCCATGGCCCTGGCTTCCCGGCAGGCTCGCAGGCCTTTGTTGAGATTGGCTTGAAGGGAGCCTTCCGGCATGAGTTGCAGCAGCGCGACGATCAGGTCATTCATCCCTTTTATTCTCCGGAGGCTTTTCCCCGCGGCCTGCCCTCTTCATCGAAGTGGCGCCTTAGAGAAATCTCCGTGGGAAGAGAAGAAGCAAAAAGCACCAGGGTCTGGAGGGTGTTGAGTGCAATGCCAACCGCCATAATGACCGATTGACTTTGTCCGCGGACAAGCAGGAAGACCACGGTTGAGATGGCCAGCATGGGGCCTCCCAGGATCAACCAGGTCCGGGCCAGGCGGCTTTGGGCGAATTGCCAGAAACGCTCCTGGTCTTTGTCCCTGGGCCTGCCAGGCGGTCTGATCCGGAACCAAAGACCAAAAATCAGCATGGTCAGGGGCAAGAGAATAAAAACGACAGCCATGAAAATCCAGCGGCTCATGGGGCTCCCCCATCTGTCCTTCCAGGGTGTGATGATCAATCCGATCCCATTTTATCCCAGTTTGTTGCAAGAATCATCCGGTCGAATAAGCCTTCATTGGCAAGAAAGCGGTCTCTCAGAGGAGCTGCGAATTGATCCGTTCGCAGAAACTGTTTAAAGGCAAGGTAAGGCAAAAGGCGGTAGTCCGTCGTCTCTCCTGCCTGCAAGCGTACAGGCAGGTCGTCCAGGTTGGCAAAAAAGACATAGCCAAAGTAAATTTCGTGGCGGTCCAGGATGCGGTAAACATGTACCAGGCAGGTTCTTTCGGCTCTGAGGCCTGTTTCCTCCCAAAGTTCACGCCGGGCGCCTGCTTCAGGCCTTTCGCCCTTAATCACAGCCCCTGTCGTAACCTCCCAGCAAAAGGGCCACAGGGTCTTGTTGCCTCGCCGGGTGACCAGGATCTCTCTTTTTGGTGTGACTGTGTAAACCTCTACGATGGCATGAAAAACGCCAGGTGGAATGGATTGTCCCCTGATCAGGTCAAAGCCAAGCAGTCTGCCTTGGCTGTCCAGCGCATCCCAGCGTTCTTGTTTTCGGTCATTCATCTCTGTTCCCTTAACATGACACAGGGACAGGATACCATCAAACAAAAACTTGCCCTGTGAAGTTTCATTCGGCAAGGACCGCCTGGCATGGAGCGGTTCATTGGCTGAAGAAAATGCCGTTTGCTGGTAGCATAAAAGGCAGAATCAGGTCGTTTGGGAGCAGACGCATGAAAAGAAAAAACGAAAAACTTATGAGAAAACAGATTGACGGCCGCCTGATCAGGATCTATATCTCGATTGTACTGGCCGTTTTCATCCTGCTTTCGTCTGCGATCTATTTGATGCTGGTCAATCTCAACGAAAAAAAATCCGCTTATGAGGCAATAGACGGTTATTTGGATTTGAGTGATTTGGATTTCGGCAAAGAAAAATGGGTCGAATTGAACGGCGAGTGGCAATTCTTTGAAGGACAATTTCTTCCAACCCGGGAAGGCGGTGATTTCAGCCATGAGCCGACGGGAGCAGGTGAGCAAGCCCGGATCATTCGGGTGCCGGGCCCCTGGCAGCTGAGCAGCGGAACGGGTTCACCTTCCCGTGGCTTTGGCACCTTCAGACTGCTTGTCACCCTTCCGGAACAAGCGGTGTACGGTCTGCGTGCCAAAACAGTCCGTTCAGCCAGCCGAATCTTCATCAATGGACAAGAGATAGCAGGTATGGGCCGGGTGGCAAGCGAGGCAGGCCTGTATCAGCCGATGAGCCGTTACTGCACGGGATTCACGCAGAGCCGTGACGGCAGGATGGAAATCATCATCCACGTGGCCAACTTCTATTACAGCAAAGGGGGCATCCTCTCGTCACTCGAGTTTGGGCCTTCGGGGGACATGATCACACGGATAAGCCGCGAAACCGGTTTTGAGATTATCGTGATCTTCTCCTTCATTTCGGTTGGCGTCCTGTTTTTTATCCTTTATCTTCTGACAAACAGGGGCCGTCATCTTCTCGCCTTCAGCCTGGGTTGTTTTTTCATGGGCCTTTATCTTTCGGTCATGAACAATCAGGTTCTCAACCTCATGTTTGACCTGGGTTTTGCCAGCCGGACAAGGGTTCAAATTATCTCCATGGTTGGCGCCATCACCTGCTTTCTCACCTTTGTTGAGCGATTTTTCCGGACCACAGCCAACCGCAAACTTTCCCTGGCTGTCAAGGTATTCATGATGCTCACCTTATCGGGGGCGCTCATTAACCCACTTTGGGTCATGACGTCAGCCCAGGGGCTCTTTCAGGTTATCCTGGGTCTGATCATGCTGACAAGTTTCGGTTACATGACTTTTGTGATGATCAGGGCTATGTTCAAGAAGATGGTGGCGGTTGAATACATCCTGGTGGCCGTCGTTTCCCTGGCCTCGTATTGGTTCTCCCTCCTGGCCAAGGCCCTGCTGGGCTGGAAGATGACCTATTATTCCGAATGGATGCTTATCTTCGTGCTCTTGAGCATGGTTTATCTGATCGGGGACCGCCTCTACAGCGACTACCTTGAAATGACCGAGCTGACGGACAAACGTCTGGAACGGGAATTCGAGTATTTTTTCTCCCAGATCTCCCCGCATTTTGTTTACAACACCATTAATACAATCATTGCCCTGAGCTATGAAGACGATGACAAAACAAGAGATGCCCTGAACCACCTTGCCATGTATTTTCGCGGCAAGCTTGCTTTCCATAAGCAGAAGGGCCTGATCCCTCTGGAAACAGAACTGGAGATGGTGGTCGCCTACCTGGAGATTGAAAAGATGCGCTACCAGGGCAAGCTCCATGTCGAGTACGGCATCGCGCAGGATCTCGATTGTATGATCCCCCCGCTGACCATCCAGCCCCTGGCGGAGAATGCAGTCAAGCATGGGATTGCGTCCCTGGATGGCGCGGGCACTGTCAGGATTACGGCGGACAGGGCGGAGAACGGTTTCACCCGTATTACCGTTGAAGATGACGGCCGCGGTGTGACAGATGAAGAACGTGCTGCCATCTTCGGGGGGGATTCGGAAAGATTGGGCCTTAAGAATGTCACGAAAAAGATCGAATTAATGCCCCGCGCAACCATACAATTCTCAAGCAGCCCTGGAAGAGGAACCATTGTTGAGTTGATGATACCGGAGGGAGGAATTCATGCGGATCTTGAAGGCCGTGCTGGTCGATGATGAGGCGGCCGCCAACAAAGTGCTGGCTTCGCTTCTGGCCGCCTACGAAGACATTGAGATTGTCGGACAATACACAGATCCGGACCAGGCCCTTGAAGCCATGGACGGCCTGGATCCGGATGTAGTCTTTTTGGATATTGAGATGGGCAGGATCAACGGCATAGAACTTGCCAACCGATTGACCCGGGAACGCTATATTCAAATCATTTTCATCACGGCCTTTTCTGACTATGCTGTCGATGCCTTTGAAGTCAATGCCATCGATTACCTCCTTAAACCCGTACAAAAAAACAGGCTGGACAAGGCCATCCGGAAAATCAGGGGGGTCCAGCTTCAGGGGAAGGGCGAAAGTCCTGTTGATCCTGAGCCAGGGAAAGCGCTTCATGTCATCAGCCTGGATTATCCTGCCGTTTACAACCAAAATGATCGGATCCTGGCCTGGAGAACCCGGAAAGCCAAGGAACTCTTCTTTTATCTCTGGCTGAATCGACAGACTCAGGTCAATAAAAGGACCTTGATCGACCGGCTTTTCCCTGACAAAGACAGGACAAGAGCACAGGTCCTTCTGCACACCACGGTTTACCAGATCCGGCGGAGCCTGGCTGACATCGGTTTTCCAGAGGGCATTTTATTCGCAAACGACAGTTATCGCCTGCAAGTACCCGTAACAGCGGATGTCAATGAATTGGAGGATGTGTTAGAGCGGGGGGGGAGTGATCCGGACCGCATCGCCGCCATCCTTGATCTTTATAAAAGTGATTTTCTGAGAGAAGAATCCTATGACTGGGCTATGGAAACCCGGCAGCTGCTCAAGCATAAAACTTACCTGGCCCTGGCTTCTTTTGCAGAGAAGCGATTGGAAACCCGCGACTATACGGACCCGCTGGATGCCTGCCTGGAAAGGATCCATCAGTTGAATCCTGCAGAGGAGCGGACAGCCCGCCTGTTTCTCAAGTACTTTGGTGACCGGCAGAGGATGGTCAAACTGAAACTGTACTATGCGGACTACAAAAGGCGCCTGATGCAAGACTACGCAATGAAACCGCAGCCGTCGCTTGAGGAGCTCTATCTCAGCTTGACGCGCAGATGACCGGCCTTGCCCCGCTGGGAAACTGTCAAGACCGGGCAAGCCGTCTTCCAGCCCTTGGATGAAATCCTTGAAATAATGACCGATTTCAACCAAACGCCCATCATCCAGCTCGATCACCAGCCCGCTATGCCCGGCCAGTTCAGACAAACCAGGTTCAAGCTAGTCGGAGGCCGGTTCGAAGGTCCCCGTGACAAGATCCTGCGTTTCAAGATTCGTCTCGAAGCTGGTGCGGGGACCATCCAGTGCTCCGGTGACGCTTACCGTCGAAACGGTGACGCTGAAATAAGGGAACCGCCTGTCCCTGTCCATGAAAACGGTTTCCTCGTTTGAAAAACCGATTTTTTCGTACTGTGCTCCTCAAAACAGTTCAGCCCCGCAAAATGGACGGAACGGGTTTCGGGGTCGTAGAAAAGGCAATCCATGATGTCGGTGTCGGCCTCCCCCAAATTGACTTCATCTGCATCTGAAGGAGTCTGCGACAAGCCCGGTTTTGTGGGTTTCACGGAGTCAGCGGACAGGCTGACCACCCGGGGGGTGCGCTTGACTGAGTATAGGGGGAGCTCTTATCCGGTTGCGCCGTTTTCATATCAGAAGAGCGGCAGCGATGACAAGGGCAAGGACCAGAATCCAGAACAAAAGTCCTTTATGGAGCAGGGTTGTCATCACCTCCCGCCGATCCAGCATCAAGTGCTTTCAGGATCTGTCCAGTCGTCGCAATGGTTTTGGGAATGACCGCCCGGACCGTCATAAGCGGATCAACGACCTGGGAGATTTTGATATCAACTGCCATGCTGGCCAGCATACAGGCTTCTTCCCATAAGCAGCCGAAGATCCCTGCCAGGGCCCTGACCGCCGTGCTGATACTGTCGCAGGCAGCCTCCTCCAGTGTTTTTGCTGACGCAATAATCATGGTCCCTTCAGCTGTTTCCAGCAGGGGCCAAGGACCGGAATTGCCTTTAATGACGCTGAGCCGGACTGTCACCCTGGCGCTGACCTCAAGGCCCGTTTGACAGACTTCACCATCTGCCATAAGGGCATGGCAGTCGCCCAGGGCGAAAAGCGCTCCTTTCTGCATAACGGGAAGATAGAGCCGGGTGCCCCGGACGATATCCCGTGTATCCATATTGCCTCCGTGCCTGTAGGGAGTGTGCGTCGGACAGGGGCCGTCTTCCAGGGCCGGCGCCACACCGATGACTCCGATCATGGGATGGACGGGGATTCGCAGGCCCAGGTATTCGGCCGCACCGTCAACAATGGGAATGACCCGGACCGTCTTGTTTTTGGCTTCCTTTTTCAGCAGTCCTTCGCCCGGCAAGACAACCATGATACCGCGGTCGGCGATGTCAATCCCCAGGATGTCGACTCTGAGTGTATCGCCGGGGTCGGCCCCGCGGATATAGACCGGGCCGGTTGCCGGGTTCAAAAAATCGCGGTCGACCCGGACAGGATCGTCCTCCTCCGTCTGAATCTGCCCGAAGTAACAGTCATTGCTCTCAAAGGTGACGATGCTGCCGTCATCAACCGATAAGACGGCTTCCATGTCAGGTTCGAAAGCGTAAATCACATGATTGCCAGTGATGGTGGGCATGGGGAACCTCCTTGTTCAAGCCTTGAATCCGCTCAGTAGGTGATACCGGAGTGCAGGAAAGTGCCCTTCCGGAGTTCACTGAAAGCCTGTTGGATTTCTTCCCTGGTATTCATGACAATGGGGCCGCCCCAGGCGACAGGCTCATCAAGCGGGATTGAACTCATGTACAGAACCTGAGCGCCGGTCTCTGCCGTGCCGATGGTGACATGATCTCCAGCAGTCAACTTGGCAGCTGTCTTCTCTTTGACCGGAGCATCACCGATCAGGGCATCTCCCACGAGCGTGAAGACCATGACTGAGCGGTCACTTCCTGTTTCCAGGGTAAGTGAGGCATGAGGCTCAAGCTGGATGTCATAGTAGTCGAGCGGCAGGTAGATGCCAAGATGGCCCTGCCACCCCTGGTATTGTCCGGCCAAAAGCCGCAATCTGCCGCCGGGGAACCCGATTTCCGCGATCTCATGGCGCTTGATGCTGTGATAGGCCGGGGGCGCCATTTTTTTCCCGGCCGGCATATTGAGCCAGAGTTGAACACCCAGCAGACGTTCCGCAGCCGGCAGCATTTCCTCATGCATGATCCCCGACCCCGCCGTCATCCACTGAACTTCGCCGTCACCGATAGTGTCCTCGTGCTTGAGGCTGTCACGGTGTGTCATATGGCCTCGCCATAGATAACTGATGGTTTCAATCCCCCGATGCGGATGCATGGGGAAACCGGCGGTATAATCATCCGGCCGGGTGCTGTCAAACGAATCGAGAAGGAGGAAGGGATCGAAACGCTCAACCGTATGATTTCCAAGAACCCTGATCAAGCTGACGCCTGCCCCATCCCGGGTCCGGTAACCAGTGACCTGATGGTCAATTTTACTGTCCATCTCCTGCCTCCACTCAAGTCCAGTCAAAATTGGCTTTGCCGGCACCGATTTCAAAATGACACTTGACAATTCCCAGATCAACTTTTGAATAAAAACCGGGGTAGGTTTTTGCGGCTACCTTGTCACCACGAAGGGTCAACAGAAATTTCTGCTGATTGGTTGCCGTCGGCGCCAGGAGGGCAGCCTTCATTCCTTTCCGGAACCAGTCAGGCATCTCACCTGCCACCCGGCAGAGATCCATCATGTCTTTTGACCGGCGCGGCCGGCCTTGTGTCTGGCCGTAGCCAAGCGCAATGACCAGCCGGATTCTCGCTCCCTTGCCGATCGTGCACGGTATTTTGGATCTCCGGTAATGGAGGCCGACCCAGCAGCTATTTAAGCCGAGCTGCTGAGCTTTTAAGACAAACCGCTGCCCATAATAGCCGAGAAGTTGGTCGCTGCCGCGCGGCCCTGCCACGACCAAATAATTTCTGCAATTGCTGAACCGGCCATATCGCGCCAGGCGGCCCTCAAATGCTTTGGGCTCATCAAGACAGAGCTGGAGGCTGAGGCCGCTTTCACGGTTGTACTGATCAACGGCTTCGCGCAGGCAATTTTCGATCTCACTCCCAATCTTTTGTTCGGTGAAACGCCGTACGGAATGCCTTGACCGGATTGCCTGCCAAAGATCCATTGATTCCTCAAGGCCAGGGATGGAAAAAGATGGCTGGATGTCCAACCCCTCCCTTGAATCATCCGGAGCCTCATCCCTGTCCTCCATGGTGTAGCTGCGAATTTTCCCTGAAACAGTGATCCGGTAGCTTTCAAACATCAGGTCGCGTCCCTGCTGCTGAGCCAGGCGGTGCGCTGCCTGCCGGCGCCAGCGGCTGACAGCTTCTTCATTTTCCCAGACTGAAAGGCTCAGGATTTTCCCTTCATCGGTCAGGCTGGCGAAACGCTCCGAGCGGATAAAGCCTTCACTCGACGTCAGCGCTTCCCGGATTTCGGCCGCCAGATCAAGATATTGCGCCCGGTATGCTTTTTTGATTTTGACTTCAAACAAGACAAAGATCATGGACTCAGATCCTCTCTTTCAGGAAGGCCATCAGTGTTCATGCCTGCAGGCGGTGGGGGGCCAGAATATGCTGATCCAGCCATTTGGCGACGCCGTCGCGGTCATTGGTATCACAGATCTCATCCGCCCTTTCCCTGACCGGATCGATGGCGTTGGCCATGGCCACACCGCGGCCGGCGAAGATCAGCATGTCTACATCATTGTCGTCGTCACCGAAGGCAACAATCTCATCTCTGTCAATGCCGTAAGTTTTGGCGATCTCCAAAATACCCCGGCTTTTTCGGGCTTCCTTGTGCATGATCATGGCCATCCGGTCCCGGGTCACCGTCAGGTACAAAGGGTCCGAGATCTGTGACCGGATCAGGTCAACTTGACCGGGATAATCGATGAGGGCGTAAAGCTTGCCGGCAGATCCCATCTGGTCATCGAAATCATTGACGACAACATAGTCAAGGCCCTGCCACATAGTTCCCACATCGAAATTGGAAAAATGAACGCCATCGATTTCGGCAACAACATTCAGTCCATGGCCGGACAGTTCACGCAGCAAGGGGGCAAAGACCGGGGAAGGAATGGTCCGGTCATAAACCAGCCTGTCCCCGATGAAGGCATTGGCTCCGTTTAAATGGACGCGGCCATCAAAGAGTTGGTGGTCGACCAGGTGACCGGTGCTGTTGCCTCTCCCTGTGGCAAAGACAAGTTTGACACCCAGGCTCTTCACATCTTCCATCGTTTTGATGGTGTAGGACGAAACTGTTTTGTCAGTCCTTAAAAGAGTGCCGTCCAGATCAGTTACAACCATTTTTACCACAGCCACTAATACCCCAGCGATTTGCCGACCAGGATCACCTTGATCCGGTCTTTGATCAGTTGCCCCGTAATGGCCGTAAAGACATTGCAGATCCGGTCGGGGCTGTCGCAATCGGTGCAGCGGCCCAGTTCCACACAAGGTGTGTCGCAGCTCAGCCGTTTGGCGTCGCGCGGTGCCGCATGATGCCGGACTCTTCTTTTTGCCTGCCGGCCGTTTCGGACCAGCTTATTGATGCCCGCCACAATGATCACCTGCCGGGGCCCATAGATGACAGGAGCCATCCGGTTGCCGCTGCCATCGATATTGTAGAGGACACCGTCTTTTGTCAGGGCGTTGGTGCTGCAAAGAAAGGTATCAGCTGAAAAATACTGGAGGTAGAGCTGCTTTTTTTCCGCGGGGCCTATCCCCTCCCGGTGTTTGTCAAGGAAGTGATAATTGCCGCTGCGCAGGAAATCAAGCACACCTGTTTCCTGGAGGGTGACCGAATCACTTGCACCGACCACGGAATGCTCCGGGATCAGCCTGTCCAGCAATGCGATCAACTCTGTCTCATCTTTGACGCAGAAGCCCTTGAAATTCCGCTTATCCAGGGCATTTAATACTTTTCGCACATCCATGGTTACGATTCTTTCCGTCCCGTCAGTCTCCTGATATAAGCGTTCTGCTTCCCTCCAGTTTCCTCAGCTCGGAAATCTCCTCAGTTATCTCCACGACACCCAGGTAGGTTCCCGCCGCGTCGCGCACCGCAAAGTAACGAATCAGAATGAAAAGACCGTCTTTCTGGATCCAGAAGTGCTCCTGGTCCTTCTCACCTGACTTGAAGCTTTCCACTACCGCCAGAACCCGATCCAGGCTCTTGGGTGGGTGGCAGTCCTCCACCAGGCGGCCGATAATGGTCCGGGTGCGGGGGAAGACGCGGTGTTTGCCCTCACTGAAATATTGCACCCTGCCCTCAGCGTTCACGTAAGTGATGTCGCCCGGCAGGGTATTGAGCATGGCCTCCAGTTCATGGGCATTGAAGTAGCCGCTTGGCAGATCAAAATCCGCATCATTTTTCCGACCCGATGGTGCCTGCCCGCCTTTAAGCCAGGCAGCCGCATCTGAAGGACTGGCACCTTCAATGGCCTCCGCAAAAGCGTAGCCGTAATGAGCACTTTCAGCGGCCACTACCTTCCAGTCATCCTCAGTCAGGTTGTCCACCAGCATGGGCTTCAGGATCTCATTTTCCTTGTGGATCATGCCGCGGACTTCCAGCTCCATCTCAGCGAACAGTTTTTCATCCTTTTTCCCGGACCGAGCCCGGTCCAGCGATTCCCTGATCAGGGCGCGAATTTCATCATCTTTGCCCCACATAACCTTGGGAGGCGCAGTGATACCGTTACGTTCCAGATAGGGGAAGATGAGGTTTTCCTTACGGGCATAATGTTTGTCAAGCCGGGCCAGTTTTTCCAGGGCCCGGACGTAGGGAACGCCGTCGCCGGAAGATAAGAAAGTTGATTTGGCTGACGCGTAGTCACCGTCCAGGAAGGCTTCCAGGCCATCATTCTCTTTATAGAAAACGGTCAGTGGGTGACCCATTTCCGGATCAATCGCGGCGACATTGACATTTCCCTCCACGATCGAGGCATGCACATTGCACAGGTTCAGTATCTCCTCGACGGGCGTGCCCGACTGGATCAGCTCGGCCTCAGCGGCCGCAATCTCTTTGGCGTCGACAGTCTTGAAAGTCGCAAGGAATTCCTCCCGCACATCTTCCACAGTCGCGCCCCGGCTCAACTTGTTCAGAATATTCTTCAGCGATTCCGCCTGGCTGATTTCTTTTGACATAGGGTTTCTCCTGTTCCTTATTGGGCAAGTAATTTTCTTTCATGATAAACGAATCGGTTTTTTCCCTGGTTACAGGCGTTCCCGAAAGACCACGCCCGGAGGGGAAACCTCGCCCGCGCGGGATCTGCGTGAAAGAATTCCGGAGTAACTCCATATCTTCAAAGCAGGCATTTTTGTCATCGAGGAGTATTTCATTCGGATGCTTGTGGTGTTTGTTCGCCGAGTTAACCGGATCCTGACTGCGGCTCCTTCCTGAGACAATGCTAACGGGATTCAATCTTCTCCAGAAATACCTTCATCAGAATCGGCAGGTCGCCGGGATTCCGTGACGTGATCAGGTGATCCGAGACAGCCACTTCCTGGTCCAGCCAGACAGCTCCGGCATGGATCAGATCGTCTTTGATCGAAAAGAAAGATGTCACTTCCCTGCCCTCGAGGTCACAGCAGGAAGCCAGCATCCAAGCACCGTGACAGATGGCCGCAATCGGCTTTTTCTGGTGATCAAAGTCTCTGACCAGACGTCTGGTTGCCTCCGAGCGTCTCATGTAATCAGGAGAAAAACCGCCGGGGATATACAGGGCCGCGTAATCGGTGGCCTTCACTTCGGCAGACTCGTGGCTGCTCTTGACCGAAAGTCCTGATTTGCTTGTGTAGATCGTGTCCTTTTCCGTTCCGACCAAATGCACCTCAAAGTCTTCTTTCAGGCGGTGATAGGGGTAGATCAGCTCGTGCTCGTCGAACAGGTTTTCCAGCAGTATGGCAATCTTCCTCATAAGCGGCACCTCCACAGGTTTGATGGATGTCACGTCCACTATACTAAAAGGGCAGGCGCAATGAGTATAAACAAAGCTTCTGAGATCGCCCATTCTTTTGTTCAGACGGTGGAATCCTGCTCGTGAAGTAAAGTTAGCTTGACATTACTGCCCGGATCAATTAAGCTAAATATGTAAGAACAACTTTACTTAAGGGGGTTGGTTCAGTGAGGAAAATGGATGAAATGGAAATGAGCATCCAATTGCGGGCAGTCAGGTGCGCCTGGCTCTATTCGGTCCTCTTTTTGGTTGTCTGGATGCTCTACGATCTTATCAAGTGGGGCGATCTCCGGCTCCCCTTTATCCTGTTGACGTCCCAGAACCTGGTTTTGTTTGGTTTTGTATTCTATTTCAGACGCAAGATGGGCATCAGCGGTAAAGACCATGACCAACAAGATTAGGAAGCTTCGCAAAGAGCAGGCCCTGCGGCAGTCGGATCTGGCGGATCGCGTACAGGTAAGTCGGCAGACCATCATTGCCATCGAGAATGGGAAATACAATCCCTCCCTGGTGCTGGCCATTAAACTGGCCAGGGTGCTGGGTACCACGGTCGAGGACTTGTTCAGCCTCGATGATTAGAGCCTACAGGGGCAGATCTATTTCGAGCAACAGGGGCGTGTGGTCCTGCCTGGGGCCTGAATCGATCATTTCGGACCGGATCACCCGGTCCGCCAGACGGTCGCTGACGATCCAGTAATCGATTCTCCAGCCGGAATTGTTGATTTTGCTGGTTCGGGCCCGCTGTGCCCACCAGGAATAGATGCCTTCGACATCACCGTGAAGGTGGCGGAAGGTATCCGTAAAACCCCTGGCCAGCAGATTGGTGAATCCCTGGCGTTCTTCATCGGTAAAACCTGCCGTGCGGCGGTTGTTGTCCGGATGGGCCAGATCGATCTCCTTGTGGGCTACGTTGAAGTCGCCAGTGGCAATGACTCCTTTTTTTCTGTCCAGGCCTGCCAGATACTCAGCGTACTTGATATCCCATACCTGGCGGTCTTCCAGCCGATTTAAACCTTCACCGGCATTGGGCGTATAAACCTGGGTTAAATAGTAGTCCGGGAACTCCAGGGTGATGATTCTGCCTTCAGCATCCATGGTATCGGGAGCTCCGATGACCGGAAAGCTGACAGCCGGCGCCAGGTGCTCCCGGTACAAAAACATGGTTCCCGCATAGCCGCGGCGCGCGGGTTCTTTGGAACTGTTCCAAACGACCTTGTAACCGGGGAAGCGCTCGGTCAGAATTTCAAGATGCTTTTTGGCCGGGCCGTGGCCAGGCAGTTTCGTCTCCTGCAGAGCAATGATGACCGGATCGTGCTCCGCAATGGTATCCAGCACTGCCCGGGACAGGAGCCCACGTTCAGATGTTCCTGTCAGGGCCGCATTGAGTGAATCGATGTTCCATGAAATGAGTTTCAAGTACTTATTCCTTCCTGGGCAAGGTGGCGGCCGGCCTGGACCGGCTGCCGGCCGCCAAGCTGTTACTCAAGGGTAATGGCTTCGGTCGGGCAGGAATCCCGCGCTTCTTCGGCAGTATCTTCCAGTTCAGGTGTTACTTCCCCGATCACATGTGCCAGTCCGTCATCGCCCATCTCAAACACTTCGGGGCAGATGGATTCGCACAGGGCGCAACCGATGCAAAGATCATGATCGACTGTTGCTTTCATCAAAGCTCCTCCTAAAAAAATTGTATTTCTAAGTACCCATTATCGACCAAAAGACGTTTTTTTCAAAATGGCGCGTCGCCTAGCAAATAATGCCGCCGAAAGGATAAACGTGGCCTCGCAAATAAATCCCGTTAAAATCCTCCTTAGAGAAGGAGGTAGAAAGCATGGATTTAACGATGGCAACCAAACGGCAAATTATTGAAAGACAAAAGAATCCCTACCGTCGTGCAAGC